>WJLZ01000229.1 GCA_014728215.1 Chitinivibrionales bacterium | reverse complement strand
TTATCAGCGAGCCAAATTAATTATGCGCTTAAATAATATTTTTGTAAATATGCAAAATTAGTTTTTCTATCGTAGCAGTCAGTTTTATCCTGACCCTGATTTGAAATATAACGAAATTATCGTGCAATTCTGCCTGAGTTAATGTAAATTTATATAAACAAGCATACAAGGTTGAGGTGTGACTACCAGCGAGAATGTACATGGTATTACCAGGGCGATTCGATATTGTATCAGCACCATACGTGCTCTTGGCAGCATAGAAGGTACTGTTTTACCCGGCTTTCGATCACTTGCAGCTCAAGCAGAAGTGGCGCCGGTGACAATGTTGAAAGCGGCTGGCTTTCTTCGGGAGAAAGGTATCATAGAAGGGGGACAGGGAAAGCGGTATCGGATCGCTGCCGCAGCCGGAAAGGACCTTGATCGCCTCGAATCGGAAGTGAATTCTCCGGACAAAAGCCATAAGCCGCTCATTTCTTCACCATCAGGGCGACTTGCTCAAATGATTGCCCGCGACATCGATACCGGCGTGTATGATGGCCCCGGACCGCTGCCGCCAATGAAAGAGCTGGCAGGCCGGTACGGTACAACCTATTACAGCCTCAAAAAAGCATTGTCCCGGCTGGAATCGGAGGGCAGAATCATCCCTTTTAAAAGCGGCTATGTAGTTGCTGCAGTGCAGGTTGCAAAGTCAAGCGCCTCGATAACATTTCTGATTCACGGCCACGAAGCTGCCGGGGGGTTAATGCTTCCACCGTTGGCACAGAAGTTCCTCAGTCCCCTTGAAGCCGAGTGTGCCCGTATGCGGCTTGATCTCAAGACAACGGGATTCCTTGTCTATCGCGGCAAAGAAAAGCTGGAATTCTGGAACGCTCATCAGGGGGCAATCCAATTTTCCGATCTGCATGATTCGTTCGGTGCTATTGTTTTTGTCACGGCGGCGGACCATTCATTGCATGCGCTTCTCAAGATGCTGCCTGCAGTCAAAATGCCTGTGGCCTTTATTGATATAGCAGGAGAATGGAATGTGCCGGATTCGATGGCGGGAAATTCCGTTGCATTCTTCTCGTATGTTGCAGGTCAGGAGCCCGGCCGTGCGGCGGGGGAGTATCTTCTCCGGGCAGGGCATAAAAAGATCGCGTTTATCTCCCCGTTCCATGCGGCAAGTTGGTCACGACTTCGTTTGAAGGGGCTGCAACTGCTATTCAATGCTCAGGGAGGCGCCGTTGTATCATACGTAAAGGACAACCCTCCGGACATGACCTGGCATTATGAAGCCGAAGCGACGGCAACAGCGAATTACGGCAACCTGTATAAAGCCTACAAGTCATGGGCAAAGGCTTCCGATTCACGAATAGCGCAGTCATTGGATCATCTCTTTTCATATGAGCTTCCCCGGCGAATGCTTCCTCGATTGCTCTGGCGTCAAAAACTCGATGAGCTTTTCGAGCAGGCGCTTGCCGATAAACCATGCACCGCCTGGGTGGCTGCCAACGATGATGTCGCTGTTGCGGCAATGGATTTTCTCAAAAAAAGGGGGGTAAAAGTACCGCAGCGAATCTCGATTCTCGGTTTTGATGATACATTCGAATCGCTCCAGCATGGCGTCACCAGCTATAATTTCGATATGCGGACCCATGCCCGTCTGGCATTGAATTTTGTAACCGGGAAAAAAATTCTTAAGAATAATGAGAAGCCGGGTAGAGTTCCCGGGATCATTATCGAGCGGTCGAGTACGCGGAAAATAAGGTAAAATCCGGGTCGGGCCCACGCAGCTTCTGTTGCTTTTCAAGAGCCGGGGTTGAAATTTCGGGTTAGCGGCACAGGGTATGGTTATGGTCAGGATGCCGGTCTGGTGTGTGGGGCAGGGATAAGAAAGAGCGCACGCCTGCCCCCGATGCAAATCGGGGAAGTCACGAGGTCACGAGCGTATGAGGTGAGGAAAAATCGTCCCTTGTCCACGATTTTTTTCCTACGGCAAAAGAACAGTGTTTCTGATGCGCTTTCCATCAACCACAAAATCGGCAATACAGGCACCTTTGGCGGTTTCACTCAAGTCAATCCTCATCACGTGAGGTCCTTTGCCTCGATACGCATGCATAAGCGTTCCGTTCGGGCGAAATAATCGAAAGGAATAATCTACTGAACCGGGCATAATAACTTTCAGCGTCCGCGATTGGGACAAAGAAAGCAACGACGGCATCTGGTTGGTCGTTCCAGTGATGTTCCGGGATTTTGAAGAAAAGTCTACCCGAAAAGCTTTATCACTTATATCGCTATAAATTTCATCGTAATCGGTAACTTTCATGAAGCACTCTTTGCCGGCAATTTGAATGCCGTCTACCTCTGTGGGAATGGTCCAGGAATAACCGGTCCATGATGATGAGTTGGTACCGATTTCGGTGGTTGTAATTTCAGGCCAGGATACGCCGTTGTCCGGAGAAATCCACAAACGGGCTTCAGAGATCAGGCTGGTGTTGGCGTTCCAGGTAATGGTAACCTCCCGACCAACTTCATAGGAACCGCCGTCGTTAAAACAGGTAAGCGTAAAGGGGGCACTCTCTTCGATGATAATCCCTGCCAGAATTGGCGAATAATCACTGTCGGCTCCGCGGATTAGTTCGATATCGATCAAACTGTCGGTGACTTCAATCTCGGTGGTTATTTGAACCGCGTAATTCTGCCGGTTTCCCGCAAGTTTATAGACATCAACGGGATCGACCGACGCTTCCGTACCGTTGATCATGGCGGTATAGACCCTGTCATTCACATTCGAGGCCCAGCATTCGGCGGCAAGGAGCGTTACCTGATAGGTGCTGTTGGGTACGCGGATTCTGTAGCCGACTTCAATATGGCGAATTGAGCAGTACACCTCATCGTCATCGGTATTGTCGATCGAACGGCTTATTGTGGTCACGTTGCCGCTTCTCGTATATCCGTAGGTATAATCATCAGACCACTGCCGGTCGGGGGTGTAATCATCATATTCTCCACCACCAAGATTGACCTTAAAGGGGAGTGCCACCACATCGTTTTCGGTGGACACCTCCAAAACGTCCGATGGATCGGACAGATTTCCGGCCCGGTCGAACGCCCGGATAGTGAAAGAATAGTTGGTGCCCGGAACAAGGTTTTCGGTTTGATATGAAGGGGTTTCCGAACTGTCGAGGAGATTGGAACTTTCGTAGATATAGTAACCATTTATACCGATATTATCCGAAGATTGCCCCCATTGTAACGATATGCCGGTTCGTGAAACAAAGGTCGCTTCGAGGGCTGAAGGGCTCGATGGCCGCTCGGTGTCGACAATTACCGAATCGTCGTCAAGAATGGTGATAACAACCGATGATTGCCCGACAGCAGCACCCTCGGCGTTTGAGAGGACAACACCGAAATGCTCATCACTCTCCCTGTCGTTATCGTCAATAATTGGTACGGTAATTGTCTTAGCGTCACCGTCTCCGTCGTTCCAGGTGAATGTTCCCGACCGTGATGTATAGTCGTCCCCGGCACCGGCCGACCCATCATTTGTTGCATATTCTACTGAAACCGAACCAGTTGTTCCTCCCGAACGGAGAACCTTGATTGAAATATCCCCGTCGGTTTCATTTATCTCATAACCGTTATTTTCAAATTCGATTGTTCCCGACTGTGACGGCGGCGGGGGAAGTGTGCCGACCCAGAAATCGGGGTGGCACTCGCCGTATACGGAATAGGAACCGGATTGCCGGGCATTGTAAATCTCGCCATAATACATAGTGCCTTCATAAAGGTCGCCGCGGGTAACCCGGATAATCCCAAAGCCGCTCCGGTCATCCCACATGAAAACAATCCACTCATTGCTGTTGACTGCAAAACGTTGACTGTCGAACATGGCGCTTTTTACCCGATCGGGATATTCCAGGCTGAACCATTCGTATTTGTAATCATTCAACCCGTTTGCCCAGGTGAATTCATGACAGCGCATGTAGGTGTGCGCCGTTCTGTTCACAGGAGAATCGTAGGAGGAACTGGATGAACTCAATCCGGTGCCGTTTTCGGTAAGCAGGGTACCGTCGGGTGAAATGCTGGGAGAGCAGCCGAATCCATACTGTTTTTCCCGGTTGTTGATTATGTCGATTTTCATGGGGTCGTGGCTTTCCCACGATCCATTGCCCCCGCTGTTGTCTCTGGCCGCCATGCGGGCGCCCGAATTGTCAATTGCAATTTCTCCAAGATAGCTCCGCTCACCGGTATAGATTTTTGTCATGGTACCGTCGTCGGCACTGATCCGGTAAAAATCCCGACCCTTGACATATAAAACCGAGTCGTTGTGGGGACGGTAAGCGGCTATGGGGTTGCGGGCAAGCCCCGCTCCGGTGTTGACAAGGTGCTTTATATTGGATCCGTCGTTTTCAAGACGATATATTGTGCCGCCCTCCGAAACCGCATAGATATGCGTTCCGTTTGCCGACCAGCAGGCATGCTCAATATTGTTGCCCGAATAGATTTCTTCCGGCTGGTGCTGCGATGAACTCACCTGAAGGAGATATATTTTTGCATTACTTCCATACACAATCCAGCCGTCAACCGGCGCAGCCGATACAGCCGTGGCGAAAAATAAAAGACCCGCCACAGCAAAAAATGAAACAAAATAACCGTCAAAGAATGATCTGTCTTTCATCACGCATCACCATTCAAATTAATTGTTTAATCGGTAAAACAATCGATCGGCATTGAACCACGAATAAATTACCATGGTGTATACCATCTTTTTGCACTTAAAAATTTAAGTGCTTAAATTACCGAAAGGTTTTTTTCGCCTCTTCCGGTAAAGATATTCATACACATAATATATCGTGTAATTAAGAAATTTTCAGAAAAAATGTTGATTTAAATGAATTATTGCAAATGGTTATAACCTATACATCTACAAAAAAGGGCGCTATATGGGAAATATGCGCGCCCGGTTCGGAGTAAACGAGGAGAAATTCGGAGAGCAGAATGACGCCGCCGGTTTTCAGGGAGAAGCGAATATACCTTCTATACCGGAGCAACTCTCGGCGCCTCCATTCCCCCGGGCACATACGATATAATCGTTTTGTGCGCCAGAGATGAATGCGTTATCATTGTAACGACGCTCACCGGGGGCGGCGGTATAAATGGTGATAAAGTCAAATCCATCGGTGGTACGTTTGATATCAAAACCGGTTATCTGTCCTTCTTCATAATCTGGAAATGTCCAGGTAAGCTGAACGTCACCGCCGATCTGTATCGGAGAGTCGAGCAACGGATTGGAAATTGTACTGCCGGTCGACAGTCCCTCCATATTGGAACAACTGCTGCTGCCGTTACTTAAGGCACATATCTGATAATCATTTCGCATGTCGGTGAGATAGCCGTAATCATTAAATGTACGCCGGGTAACGTCATCCAGTGTTGTCAAAGTTGTCCAGCTCATTCCCCCGTCGCTCGAGTGCTTTACCTCAAAACCCGAGATACCGGGTTCTTCGGTTGAAGGAAAAGTCCAGGTGAGCCTGACATAGTTTCCATCGATATAGGGCTCTTGAAGATAAGGGGATTGTACTGTCTGAGAACTCCGGGCGAACGATGTGATTGCCTGTTTGTTTCCGTGAATTACCGAATTGTCATGCCGGATTGTTCTGATGCTATAGGTATAAGTTATCTGCTCCGCAATATCCCCCAAGTCGATATAAGAGCGTTGAGAAGCGTTCGTTATCGTGACAAGATGATACGGTGCGGCATGATTTTCACTCCGCATTATATCGAAACTTGCTATTTCACCGGGGTTTTCCCAGATTTTCCAGGTGAGTTGAATCGAACCGTCATTCCGTTGTTCCGGAATCAAAAGGTAGGGTGAAGATGGATCGGTGACTTCCATAACGACATCGGGACGGGCCGTCTGTTCAGAATTAATTTCGATGTATGCGTTACCCGAATAAACAATCGTGTTCATGCTGTCTTTTGCCTCAATCATGACATTGGCGGGCCCGGCGGGAATACCGTCCAGAAGACCGTAGCCCTTATCAAAGGGAAAGGAACGGCGAAAGGTTTCACCGGAAGTCGTGACCGAAAAAAGGATTGTATGAAGGGAAGGGGCGATTTGCCGGTCGAAAAAAATTGTGTTTTCCTGGTGTGTAGCCGCCAGCAATCGTGGAGCAATCGTACCGGTGTTTCCGATTTCCTGTTTCGGCTCCATGGGAAGACAAAAACAGAAAAGAAGAATTGTTGCAAAAATACAGCTTACAGCGAAAGGATTGATTTTTTTCATGGAGTTTCCCATGTTATTTCAACGGCTCCTGTTTGAGGGTTTTCGTTGTCGTCTTCTTTACCAAAAAGAAGAAAGGCGCCGACGCCTCCGGCCGCGGCAACTGTACCGATCGTAATTGCCCAGGTAAGTTTTCGGCGCTTTTTCTTGACTTTAGGATTATCATCCTTATCGAGAGAACGTTTGATAACCGATTCCTGCGGGCGAGGCGCACTTCGCCCCTGATCGGTCAAATCATCGGCAATCTGTGGTAGCGTTTCGGTGAGAAGACCGTCGATCTCACCCTTATGAAAACGGTTCACTGTTTTGATTATCTCACCGGTCTTGATACTGATAAGCCGGACATTGACCGAATAGGTGCCGCCGACCTTTCCGATACTTCCGGCAATAATCTGCTCCACGCCTAAAATCTGTCCCATCTCTACCATGCAGGCTTCATCGGTACACGCACCCGAATGCTGAAATCCCTGCTCTTTCATGATTTCATCCATTTGCGCCCGTTCCATGGTACGAAAATGGTTGGTATTGGCGATATAGGTCCTGAATGCATCGGTAAGCGTTGCCGTCTCGCCTTCACCCAGGCTCCGGCCTTCGAAATTGGAGACGGCGATGGTTACTTTTCTGGGATTATCAGAGCCTTTATAAACAGAATGCTGTGCCAGCGTAACATGAGCTGCAAATGCAATTATCACAAAAAAGGAGATACATGGTAAAAATGGACGCATGAAAATGTTTCCTTTTCATGAAAAAATGACAGAGAATGACTGCATCTGATTCTTCAATATTGTACATAATTGTACATAACTAATCGCGCTTTTTCAAGGGGGAGATGAAGATGGTGAGAATTGGACCGTGGTGAGAAGAATTGTTTTACAGGCCATAAAGCGAGGAATTGGCTAATGACAGGTGAGTTACTGACCCGCTGCAGGCATTATTTTTTCAGCGGTGAATTCTGGATGGCTTGCCGGGCTTTTTGGGCCTCAGTATAGAAGGGGTGTGATTTTTTATCCTGGTAGGCAAATTCGATTTTGCGCCACTTATCAACAGTTACCTTTTTACGCTGAGCTGTCGGTTCGGCGTAAAAGTAACGTGAGGCGGCTCTTGCTTCCCAGATTGTGGCTTGTTCGTGGATCCGATCGATATCGTAAAGAATGCAGGGGGCTGTTTTCGCCTTTTTCAGTGCTTCAAGCGCGGCATAATACTTTTGTCTGCCCAGAAAGAACCGTCCTTTTTCGAAATAGAACTCTGCATCGTTAATGTCATGGTACCCAAACCAGTTTTCATTGATTCTGCCGCTGGCCAGCAGTATGCGCATGTGATATAATTCAACAGCAGGATTGTCTAATTGTTCGTTTTCCATATTGTTTAGTACTGTCTGCGCATGATCGTAATTTCCGGCGCTGGTTGATTTTTGGAGAATGGCGATTAAATTATCGGTGCCGTATGTTGCCTGAAGTTTGAGGAGTTCCGGTGCTCCTGGAGCTTCTTCCTGTTCGGCAGTTGGTTCTTTGTGCTTCTTAGTTTCGGGTTCAGTTTTGGCTTCCTTTTTCGGAGACGATGATTGTTCAGGTATAGCGACGGTAAAAACCGGCCTGGATTTTTTGCCGGCTTCAGGCAGGGATTCAGGTTCTTTTTTTGTATTGGATGCGACTATTTCTTTTTGAGGAATATTTCGCCCTTTGTCGGAAGACCATAACTCCAAGTGGGAAATAACATACAATGTTGTTGCCGATATACCAATTAAGCCTGCGACAACCGCCGCCCGTTTCCAGGATAGTGCAGGTTGTGATGTGTCGTTGTCTCTGACAAAATTCACCTGCCGGTAAATGTCTGTTATTTTTGAAGGTGAAAGCTTCGTGCGCAGTTTCAGAATGTGTTTAAGTTCCTTGATTATGACTTTCATATCCTCGGGACGCTGTGAAGGATTTTTTTCCAGGCACTGGTGAATCAGGTTTGTTAATTCGGTGGGAAAAGAACGATTATAATTCTCGAGAGGGATATACACATTTTTTGTCCGGGCGGGAAGAAGTTTGTCGATGTCCAGATCGGGAAAGGTCATATGCCCGGTCAACAGTTCATAAAGAACACATCCAAAGGAAAAGATGTCAGACTTTGTGTCGAGCTCCTTTTCTTCGAGAATTTCGGGTGCGATATACTGGAGCGATCCCGCGCAGGCGTTATCAATCGAAAAAGATGCATGCAGTGCGGAGAGGTATTTGAAATCGGAAAGTTTTACACGACCGCATTTGCAGAAATGAATATTTGATGGTTTGAGGTCTCCGTGAATAATGCCTCGAAAACGCTTTTTGTCAAGACTGTAGGTGCAATGGTGCATATAATCGAGTGTTTTGGCGACGAAAATGCCGAGGGCAAGACAGAATTCAATGGGGAGTGGTTCTTTTTCGGCAATGATTTTATCGACCGAAATGCTTTCGATGAGTTCCATTTCCCGGTAGGGAAGGCCGTGCCATTCTCCTGTATCGAAAACATGAATACAATCAGGGTAATCGAGCTGTTTCAGAATAATGCCTTCTCGTACAAAGGAATCTTTCTCCCGGGAGGTGAAATCCGGATGCATGAGCTTGATCGCTCTTTTTTCGCCTGTTTTCTCATTTTTTATTTCATAAATATTTCCGGTACTTTCTATTCCCAGCTTCCGGGTAATAGTGCCGGAACCCAGCCCAAGGGGCTCTGAACCGTCAGGAACAGGGATAAGCGTTTTGTTTGAAACGATAATCCCGCTTTTTGAAGAATGCAGTTTAATATACGGCCGATTCATCCTTTACACCCTTTCGCCTTTGCATCTTTATTTTTTAATCCTGCAAAATACAAATTAAAAAATCCTCTGTTAATTACTATTCAGGATATTCGATTTTATGGATTCTCCTTTGATGTCGTCCCCCCTGAAAGCAGGCATCAAGCCAGGTATCTACCATCTTTATCGCTTCACTTTCACCCGTCATTCGTGCACCAACAGCAATCATATTAGCGTTATTATGTTCTTTTGTTAATTGTGCACTTTCGGTATTCCAGCAGAGGCCACAGCGTATTCCTCTCACTTTGTTGGCAACCATAGCTTCACCATTGCCGCTCCCTCCGATTACAATCCCGATCTCGCTTTCACCCCGGGCAACGCTCTCTGCAGCGGGGCGGCAAAAATCAGGGTAATCAACCGGCTGATCGTTGTTGGTACCAAAATCCGTGACTTGGTAACCACGCTTTTCAAGGTGAGTTTTGAGTATTTCTTTCATGGCAAAACCTGCATGATCTGAAGCAACAGCAATTGTTTTCATGATATTCTTTGTGCTCTATTACAGGACCAGTCTCTTTTTTAAACGCATGATTGCCAGGTATCCGAATAGGGCGATAAATGAAATAATATATCCCAGATCGATTGCAGCCCATTTATCCCATTGCCACGCCGCCAGCGACCGTATCAGCCGAACCGAATGGGTCAAGGGAACAATTTCCGCCACGGGTCGGACGATTCCGGGGAGATCCTCCAGAGGAAATACCACTCCCGCAAAAAAGAACATGGGAGAAAGGAGACCGGTGAAATAAAAATTGAAATGATTGATAGTTTTAACAAATGATGTAATCAACAGTGAGAGAGTCGCAAACATCAAGCCGGTGAGAAATCCCAGGAACGGCGCGAGAAGGATCTGGGGGAAGGGGGCCAGGCCGAAAATGCCTACAATGACAAGGACTGTGCAGGAGAAGAAAAAACCTTTGGTGCCCGCCCAGATAATCTCCCCGATAATCAGGTCGTTGACATTCATGGGCGCCGAAAGCATGCCGTCGTAAACTTTATCAAACTCCAACCGGATAAAGGTGCCAAAACTACATTCGAATGCCGCAGTAAACATGGCCGACGTCATCAACAGTCCGGTTGCCAGATACTCTATATAAGGAACACCATTCATCTCCCTGATATACTCCCCGAGACCGAGACCGATACCGCCGAGAAAGATGAGCGGCTCTAAAAAAGGCGGCAGTCCGTTGCTGATGATATTTTTCGTATACACCCGCATATGTCGAAACCAGACGCCATACAGCCGTGCAGCAAGAGGGGGATATTGCCGGTTTTCATTACGCTTCATTAAGCTCTCTTCCTGTAGTTTTAAGAAAGACATCCTCCAGATTCGACTGGCGTAATATGTAATCACCCGGTGCAAGGGTTTCGGTCAACGTTCGAAGATCTTCGATAGTTTCCGAGTAAAACATGCTGACATCACGGGATATTTCGTTCCGGATATTTTTACCCCGTGCCTTTTCTTTCAAGGTCTCGAGGGCTTCGTGACGAAGCAGCTCGAGCACATAGGATTCTATCTGCTCCCTCACAACCGTCTGAGGGGCACCTTCAAGTACTTTTTCTCCTTTATGCATAATCACGACATTATCTGCAATCTGAAAGGCTTCTTCCATATAATGCGTGGTAAGCAGCACCGTGAGACCTTGCTTTTTAAGCTGGCGGATTTTTTCCCAGATTGCATGACGGACCTGGGGGTCGAGACCGGTAGTCGGTTCATCCAAAATTAAAAGCCGGGGTTCATTAACCAGAGCGCGGGCAATAACCAGGCGGCGTTTCATGCCGCCCGAAAGCTCCCTGATCCGGGCGTTATGTTTATCGCCAAGCTCCATGAACTCCAGGAGACGACCGATACGTGATTCGGCCTCTTTACCCGGAATCGCATAAAACTTTGCATAAACCATAAGGTTCTGCGTGACATTCAGTTCGGTGTCGAGATTGTTATCCTGAGGAACCACTCCGGCAAGGTACTTGATTGCCAATTCATCCTGTGCGGGATCATGCCCGAATACTGAAATCCGGCTCTCTTTCCGCTTCTCCCGAAGACAACGGCCATATACCATATGCATCAGGGTCGATTTGCCTGCTCCATTGGGGCCAAGAAAACCGATACACGATGATTCCGGGACCTCAAAATTTAAGTTGTTGACTGCAACAAGGTCACCGAAACACTTGCATACATTGCGTACATCAACTGCAATACGATTTGCCATTTCTGAATACTCCGGCCGGATGCTGGACATTATACGGTAATTCAAAGGAACTTGATAATTTATGCTCGGAAGTTTGAGTTCCAGAAAATAATTAAAAGCAGCACAAGGCAAAAATTTGCCGAAGAACCAGAGTCCCGTTGCAGAGTGCGGAATGGGTATACCGATAATTGCTCAAGCAGAATGCCTGGGATAAGCAGATATATGTAAGAGATAAAAAGGCAGAAAGAGAGGAAAATACCGGGAAGTATAGCTCTCCTTATCGCCGTACACCGATCTTGACCCGTTCTGTTATTGCATTATCTTTAATATCAGTGGTTTTCATGACCATAAGATAGGTGCCGTTACCGACAAGGCGGTTGTTTCGATTCTGAATGTCCCAGTATATCCCGTATACACCGGCTTTATCGGTCGCAAGTACAGGAAGAGCCTTACGGACCATATTACCGACAGCATCGTATATATCTGCTTTCCCATATGCTTCATCAGAAGACCGAAGCCGGATTGTTTTGAGCGGAATGGCCGAATTAACCCCGATAATCGCACCATGGGTCCTGTCTTTGACTACATTGGCATAGGCTGTGCGTACCCTATTATCGATCGGTTTATCGACTTCCACCGGATTGGGAAAGACCGCCAGTTCGATTTCTTCATCCATCGCCAGTTCGATCGGCACGACAGGACCGTTGAGCGGCGGGTTGACCCCAATGGTATCTCTAACATAGGGGCTTGATCCCAAAAAACCGATTTTATCTTCTACCGGTACGATATCGAAGGCATCTTTATCGGTAAGTACGATAACGTCATCGATATAGGGTGACGGACATAGGTTTGCAAAAACAGCATCATGCAGTGCTTCACTGCTAAGAGTGGTTTTATCAATATAGACAAATGCGCTTTCGGGCGCAGTGCTCATCAGCAGGCTGCAGTTGACCGGTTCGCTGAAAGAAATAAATAGTGAATCATTAGAGTCTGTACTCACACCGGGATGCAGCACCGCCTTTGTTACCACCGGTCCAGCCGAATCGATGACCGTGGTTACTGCAATGGGATAATCTCCGGTCGTTAATGGTGTTCCCGAAAAGGTAATGTCCGCATTATCCCATCCTGTACGTGACGGCGTTGCACTGTTTTCCTCTAATATGATATGGAGGGTGGCGCTGTCGACCCGGATCAGGTCTACCGGTTTGATGGGAATCACCGTTCCATCATCGGTAGTGAATTGAGTCGATTGCATGATATCCTCGATATCGGGCAACTGCTCCAGCAGGACAGTCGTATCGGGGAACAGGAAATCGATCCGGTCGAACCGGCCGTTGGCATTGGTGTCCCGTACAATCGCTGTAACTTCAATGGTATCGGGCGGCGGAGCACAGGGAACAGCAATGCGCAGGGTATCGAGCGGCAGATCCGGATTGCGATAGATCGCAATAATGCTGTCGTTGACAATGTGATACAGTATCGGATCTCCCGGCGTTGCGCTCTGGGCGGTCGCCCGCTCGAACGTGCCCGACCAATAGTTTCCCGAATCGGCGAGAATGGTACTATGGCTGTCGATACTGCTGTGGAGCGCTGTCGATACTGAGTCGACGAGCGAATCGC
>WJLZ01000228.1 GCA_014728215.1 Chitinivibrionales bacterium | reverse complement strand
AGAGTAACAATTCACCCCCCCCCAAAAAAAATTGCCCCAAAAGCACAAAAAGGAAGACAGACCAAATTGTTTTATGATAGTTACAATAATTATGATGAAATTAACGCCAGATGATCTTGCACAAATTTCTCTCGATTCACTTGAGAAGATGAAGAAATCGGATTTAATAAATCTGACACTGAGACTGCGTGCTCAATTGTGTGAGGCTGTCGAACGATTGAATCAGGATTCAAAGAACAGTTCGAAACCACCGTCTTCAGATAATCCATACAAAAAAGAGGCAGGGGAGGACGAAAATGATGCAGGAGAAATACCGGAAGATCAAAAGGAATCAGACGAATCAGAAATAGAAGATCAATCAAAAGAAACGCCTGAAGATAAGTCAACAAAGCGTAAACCAGGAAAACAACCTGGATCAGAGGGACATTGGAGAACTGAAAAACCTGTGGCGGAGAGGATCGAGCATCATCATCCGCAGCAGTGTGTACTCTGCAATAAAAAACTTGAGGAAAAACCGTTACTCTATTCGGGGCATTACACCTATGAGCTCGAAATAGAAAACAAGTGTGCTCGCATTATATGCACTCTTCATTATTATTATGAAAGTACCTGTTCGTGTGGCCATAGAAACATTTCCTGTCCGGGTGAAGGTTATATTTCGACTGTTGAGGGGCGAAAGCGCAATATAAAGTTATCTGAAAATAGCCTTGTTGGGCCAATGTTGGCAACTTTTATTGCTGCATTGAATCGACGTTATGGAATGTCCCGGAAAAAAATTCGAGATTTCTTGTTATCCTGGTACAAGTTCGAATTAGGCATTGGGACAATATGCAAATGCATACGAGAGGCAGGTATTGCATGTTACCCGGTTGTTGATCAGTTGGTGGAGGAACTACAGGAACAAGAAAAAGTCAATCTGGATGAAACACCCTGGTACCAGAAAGGAAAAATGTTATGGCTTTGGGTGGCGGTATCAGCCAAAGTTATCGTATATTATATAGGCACTCGTAAAAAAGAAGAATTGCTCAATTTAATTACTGATTCATTTTTCGGTTGGTTGATAACCGATGGATATTTTGCCTATCGATCTCATGAGAAGCGTCAAAGATGTCTGGCACATTTAATTCGAAAGGCAATAGCATTGACAGGTGTTATAGATAAAAATGTTAACAGGATCGGAGATTGGTTTTTGAGAGAGCTAAGAGGCCTAATAAAAGCAATGGCCGATGGCGAGAATGGCCCGAAAAAATGCAGGCCGATTCTCGCCCGACTAAAAAGAGCCTGCAACCTGGGAGCAAATTTTGATCATCCGAAATTGAAAGCCTTGGCAAAGGAAATTTTAAACGATTGGGATGCGGTGGTGGCGTTTGTCAAAAATCCTGGCCTTCCAGCTACCAATAATGATGCCGAGAGGGCTTTGCGCCAGTCGGTAATCTTCAGAAGGATAACTTTTGGAACAAGAACTGATGAAGGCAGTCGTTCATATGCCGCCTTCATTAGTGTGGTAGAAACTTGTAGAGCGAGAAATATCGACCCATGGAGTTATATAGCTGAAGCTATTGCTGCCGGTCGCAAAGGGAACTACCCCCCTTCAATCTCATCGATTTAACTACCTTATTACTAAAGGGGGGAGTGAATCGTTACGTTAAAACAATACCCATAAAAATCCGTATCCCCACCATAAAACCCAATAGGATCCTTACCAGCCCACCGCCCAACATCCGGATCATAATCCCTGTACCCGAATCTGACCAGCCCGGTATCCCGGTCATGGAGGCCGCCGGCAAACCCGAAAGGCACTTCGAACGCGGGATTGGTGTCGGCGAGGATGTTGCCGAAGGAATCGTATTCAATGGATTTTACCACTGCACCGGATGCATCGGAAACCGTTTTCAAAGAACCGACTTGATCATAACTCATATAATAAATCATTCCGTCCTTTGTCAAGGATACCGGCATTCGGCCGTCCGCATAATCGAACCGCATGAGCAGGTTGTCGGAGCCGTCGTAAATTGCCAAGAGTCGTGTCATTCCCTGCCATAGATATTTTTCCATAACGGTGCCGTTCATGAGTTTGGCGATCCTTCTTCCCAGGGGATCGTGCCGATATTCGATGGTGGCGCCGTCCGGCAGGGATACGGAGAGCAGTTCTCCTCTCGAGGAATAATTGTACGTCGTTACATCGGCGCCGTCCATCTTGCTGACAAGAAATCCATCCAAATCGTACTGGTAAGTCACGGTTCCCGCCGTCATCAGGTGGTCTTCCAGGGAATAGGTCAGGGTTCTTCCGGTAATTCCCCGCCGGGCGTTCATCTCATAATTCCGGGTGCCGTTGGGATCATACCGGTATTCTTCCACGAGAACGCCGTCTTTTGTGACCGTAAGGAGCCTTCCCATGGGGTCGTAAGTATACGCGTAATTGGATGTTACGCCGTCAAAGGTTTCGGATTTGGTTACGATTCCGCCGGTGTTGTCCCGGGTTACGCTCAATGAACCGACAGGCTGGGAGTTTACGGAACATGCCTGTTCATCCACCTCGCCATATCCGTTGAATGTTCCGGTGTGATTGAAAACACCGTCACTGACATTTTCAGGAAGGCCGTTATCAGGATTACGGGTTATGGTGTAATTGCCCGATCCGGTCAGCAAACCGTCATTGTCATACGTATAATTCACCGTACTTCCGGCATAGGTGAATCCTTCGACATTGAAATCGTTGTTATAATCGTATGACAGCGTTTGGTTGATCGTCCCTGCCTGTGTTACTGAGGTTATGAGACCTCCGTCGTAACCGTAGGATACGCTTTCGATACCTTTGGTGATAGACCCCACCTTGTCGCCGCAAAGGTACTTGAAATCGATGTTTCCTTCGGGCGTTCGTTTCCGCATCAGCCGGGTTTTGTCATAAACATTTGATATCTCCATACCCGACGGGAATGTTTTGCTGAGCAGGCGTCT
>WJLZ01000227.1 GCA_014728215.1 Chitinivibrionales bacterium | reverse complement strand
GTATTTGGCTCCTTTGTTTGAGTTCACGCCATTTTCCATTGCATCCTTATTGCCGGATGTCCTGTCTGAACCTCGAGTATCCACTTTCCCCGGACTTTATTCAGAAGCTGTCGCAATTGCTGCCAGCTATCAATTATTTCATCCTCCGTGCAAATTCGTATGCAATATGCCGTTACATTAAATCAATAATATAAAAATCGCACCCGTAAAATCAAAGAAAATCTTAAAAAAACTCTTGTCAGCCGAAAACCTAATAAAACCCCAAATTCTTCACAGCATCCCGCAAACCATCTCAATCTCCCTATCTTTCTCTTTAACAAGCTTTTTCGCCAACTTTCCAATCACTTTAATCGTTCCGGATTTACCGGTCATTTTAAGACGATAGGGAAGACATACGAAATTATTTAAGTGCTTAAAATCTCATTTTTCAGGCATATTGCTCGCTTAAACACGGATTTTAGGGGGTAATATCGAGCTCTAAGGAGGGGTTAATCGTTTAGAAAATGCCGGAATTGGCGATTGTGGAGCGGAATGGGGGTTTCGCGTGGTCCGACCCGAATATCACGAATATCAACGCCATTACTCCATCATTTTCACGTCGGCATACGTGTGTGCAAAAAGCCTTGCGCGAGGAACCGCGATTATGTTCATCTGAGATGATAGTCAGCAAAAAAGTATTTCTGGTGGCATGACTTTTGCATCAACATAGTTGTTTTGCAAGAACATAATACGCTTGATGCTATTAAGCTTAAATGGGCCGTAAACACCTTTGAGTTTGAGGGATGTATTATCAATTGTGCAAAAGGAATTTGCAGAAACGCAAAAACCAAGTGATTCGAATGGACAAAGATGCCCATATGCAACAGGACCCACACCAGAATCCTTCCCCACAACAGGCGATACATACCACCGGACACGAAGAGCATGAAACCGGGCGGGAGAATCATGGACGGCACCATGGACATACCATAGCTGATTTCAAGCGCCGCTTTTGGGTTTCTCTGGTCGCTACCATCCGATACACTTCCTCTCTCCGCGCGACTGCTGAGATTTCGATAAAACTATTTTCGCGAACTGAACAGAAGGAGGCAGACATGAAGGCACGAATAGTAATGGTGGGGATCATAGCCACCATGGCTATTGCGGGTAACCCCTATGCACAGATGCGCGGCCGAGGAGGAATGGGGGGCGGCATGGGAGGACATTGCCCTATGTGCGGTCGCAAGTGGGATGGCAACAATTATTACGCACCGGACATTCCCGACAGCTTACCTGTCCCCGGCAATAAGAAATGGCTTCAGCGCCTTGATGGCGTCTTGGCAAAGGAGCGCCTTTCGGCAGCCCAATACCGTAAAGATGTGGAGAAATACCGGCAGCATATGCCGTATTCGATGGTGATTCCGCAGGAAGACAACCATGAAGAATTTGAAGAGCGTAAAAAGGATCTGATGTAAAACGCATATGCAAGGAAAGGAACTGTTATGAACTACTTCTTCTCAAAAACAGTTGATACGAGCTTTGAGCAAACCGAAGAAAAGGTACGGGACCTGCTCAAAGAACAAGGCTTTGGGGTTCTCACCGAAATCGACGTGCAGACGACTCTCAAGAAAAAGCTCGATGTCGATTTCCGAAGGTACAAGATCCTTGGGGCATGCAATCCGCCGTATGCGCATAAGGCACTACTCGCGGAGGATAAAATCGGTCTGATGCTGCCCTGCAATGTAGTTGTGCAGGAAACGGACGAGGGCAAAACCGAAGTAGCGGCAGTCGATCCGGTGGCAAGCATGGCAGCGGTCGAAAACGAGAGTCTGAAGGATGTGGCCACGCAGATCAGAAACAAGCTGCGTACGGTGGTCGAATCCCTTTAACGCGGTTAAGCTATGAGCCAAAACTATAACGACACGCGGGAAAAGTACAATCGCAATGCCCGACATTACGATCTGATGGAGCTGTTTCCTGAATCCATGCTTTTCGGACGGTTCCGGAAGAAGCTCTTTCGTAGAATCGAGGGCAAAACACTTCTGGAGGCCGGCGTCGGTATAGGGCAAAAACATCCCGTACTATCCTCCGGACATGCACATTAGCGCCATCGATTTCAGCCCCGAAATGCTCAAGCGAGCGCGCAAACGAGCCGAAAAGCTCCAGTCAAATGTTGATTTACGGGAAATGGACATCGAAGCACTGCAATTCGAATCAAACACCTTCGATACAGTTGTGGCTACTTTTGTATTTTGTTCGGCGCCAGACACGATGAAGGGATTATCCGAAATCAGAAGGGTACTGAAGCCATAGGGTAAATTCTATGCCCTTGAGCATGTTCGCCCAAAGGGTAAGTTGCTTGGTGCGTTTTTCGACCGTCTCGCCCCGGCTGTTGTAGCACGAACCGGCGTTCATATCAACAGAAACACCGTGGACAACGTCCGGAATGCCGGCTTTGATATTGAAGAAAATCGGAATCTGCTCTCTGACATCTTCAAGATGATTGTCGCTATTCCTTCTGTCAATTAATTCGTTCCGGTTTATTTTCATCAACGTATAAGGTTTTATCAGAAATAGACTAACCCTCTTATCTGTGCGAAGCAGCCAGATCAATTCTTTCTGAACGATAAAACCTTTTCGGGTGTTATTTTTATCGTCTTTCCTACTGTAATCATTGTGTTCCAGCTTTTCCTCGGTGTTTTATTTCCTCAATGCTCTTTTCATCCCACCCGCTGAGTTGGGTGATAAAGAAGACATCGTTCTGCCACAGCGGGTCGGTACGGATTTGGGGGAAGAGTTCTGCGTAATAACCGAACAGGGGCGTATGGGGAACAGGGGAGAGGAATACCGGTTTTACTTTTGTGCCGAATTGTGCCACCGCTTTTATCTCCCCTATAACATCATCCGGTCTTTGTCCGGGGAGTCCGGCCATGACATAGATCCCGATATCTCTGCCTTCAAAACCGGCGTCATAGAGCAATGAGGTCTTTTCTTCGACCAGACGGAGTGATGCTTTTTGGTTGGTGTCTTTGCTGTATTTACCCATGCCGCTTTCATAGCCGAACCGGAGGGTTTTGAAATTCCGTTTTTTCATGAGAGCGGCTGTTTTTGTGGTGATCCACCGGAGGTGAAGGCCGTTGGGGGCATGAAAGCAGATATCGGCTTGGGGAATTTCATTCATGAGAGGAAAGAAATGGTTGTTGGAATCGTAAAGCAGGGCATCGTCGAAAAAGGAGCAATTACTCACACCGAGTGTATCGATCAGAAAGCCGGTTTCCTTTACAACGCGCTCGATCGGCCGGGGGTTAAATGGTCCCTGAAGTTGTTTTGATGCACAGTAGGTGCAGGAATAGGGACAGCCGGTGGTGGCGAGTATCGGCCCGTGACGGAGGGTGTCGAAATGTTTGAAAGCATCGATAAGCCCCGGAGACCAATCGGCACATCCAAGTGCGTGTCCGCCCGGTAATTCTAAGGGAGGACCGCCGGCGCGGGCGGTCAGGGGTCCGGTAAAAACAAAGGTATACTCATCCCGGTTTGTAAGCAAATGAGGCATGAGCGTGGCGGTCGTTCCGCCGACCAGTATTGGAATCCGGGGGTACCGTGTTCGGAGATGGTCCAGGGTCGCCGCGAGGCCGGGATACCAGTAGGTCATGCCCGAGCCGACAAAGATGATGTCGGGAGTGGTGAGAGAATCGAGCGATAAATTAAATTCTTCACAAGAGATACCATACATTTTATATCTTCTCGGAATTGAGCGGTAAACCGCCGGACGTGGATATCCTCTGCTGTCAAAATCGCCGGTGTCATATCGTTTCGTCTTGGTTGAAGGGCCCCTGTCGAGACAGTTGACAAAGTCTATTTCCCAGTTGTTGTGCTGCAAAAGTGAAAGGAGAAAATAGAGCCCCAACGGATGCATCCATTCATCATAGAGCTTGAAATCGGTGGCCCAGGGATTGATTATGAGTGCGTGGGGCATGGGCAGGTTACCGGGTAAAAATATGATTCCGGAAGGGCCTGGGCGGCCCTTATACCCGGCCTGGAAAATGCTTTTCCCGATAGCCCAACCCCCCGGCTTCGCCCGCCCCCCACACTTGGGGGAAAGAAGGCGGAGATGACTCTCCTCCTGGTGTTCGATATATTTCTTTTCTTCATTTGTCGGAACCGATCCGGTTATCCTTAATCTTTTTCTTTCTCCTCCTCATCATGTCACCCACATGCAATTTCCTGTCGGTTGTTATGACGGCAAGTTTATTGGTGACCGCCCGTTCAAGATCCCTTTTGTGAAGGTCGGAGATTGTCCGGATTTCTGTTTCAAAGGGAATTTTCCCTGGTTTTGAGGGGAGAATACTGAGCTGTTCTCCCATGGTGAACGGGTTTTTCACCTCGATAACCGCCCGGTTGTCCTGAAACAGTTCGCGGACTATTCCCACCACGCGGATCGATTGGGCAGCCTTGGATGAAAATATTTCCTGGAGTGCGATTTCACCGTTGTAAAAACCGGTGGTGTATGGGCGATGATCGAGATTGTCGAGTTCCTCGATCCAATGAGGCTGTGGTTCGTATAACGATGGATTTTTCAGGCACAAATCGATTGCTTCACGGTAGGCCTTTACAACAGCCGATACATAATGAATACTCTTATTTCTCCCTTCAATTTTAAGGGAGGAGACCCCGGTTGCAATGATTTCATCGAGTATCGAAAGGGTATTGAGATCCTTCGAATTGAGAATATAGGCTTCATCGGGCTCCTGCTCGATCGTGATCCATTCTTCGGAAGCTTCTTTATTGTCGTAGAGAGGGGCGATCCGGTATTTGAGCCTGCAGGGTTGAGGGCAATCGCCGAAATTCGGGTGACGATTGGCCATATAGGCTCCCAGAAGGCACCGTCCGGAGATCGACATGCACATGGCGCCATGAATAAATACTTCGGTTTCAGTAAGAGCATGGGACGAAATATCCGCTATCTGACCGATCGATAATTCACGGGGGAGAATTACCCGCTCGATCCCCTGGCTTGCCCAGAATTGCATGGCCCTGGAATTAAACATACCGGTCTGAGTACTCAGGTGGAGCGGTATTTCGGGACAATGCTTTTTACAAAGCAGCATCACTCCGGGATCACTCACGATAAACGCGTGAGGGAATATTCCCCGGCTTTTCAGGTCCACAAGTTCCGCATCAATTTCCTCGATTTTTTTATCATCGGGCATAACATTCAATGCCGTAAAGACTTTTTTGTGATTTTCCCGGGCAAGGCGGATAACCTCGCCGAGTTCTTCGGGTGAACAATTGGGGGAGTGGGCACGAAGGTTATGTTTTCCCAGTCCGATATAGACGGCGTCGGCGCCGTGGGAAAAGGCGGCTTCGGCGATCTGATAACTGCCCGCAGGGGCGAGAAGTTCGGGTTTTTTACGATTTGTCATGACTTGTTGAGGGCTGTTGTTTTCCCCGGCCCATCCGGAAGGAAACAGAATATGAGAAAAAATCAGGCAAAGGAAAAATGGTTTTCAGGCCCTGATGCGCAAGTGTTTTTCAGGTATCGAATAATCGGCGTACATTACCACTCCGGGGGCTATTGTTTTTTGCTCGAATCGGGTTGAGATTTCGAATTATCTTGCCCCTTATTTGCCGCGGTTTTCTGAAGGAGCTCCTGGATGGCCTGGTCGTATTTTTCCTCGGGCTGGAGGCCGGGAAGGGCTTTGACGACTGCTTTATCCTTTACCAGAAACACTGCCGGAATACCCGAGATACCAAAATAGGCGGCGAGGCCACGATGAATATCGGTATTTACTTTGATCACCTCGATTTTGCCGGTGTATTTTTTCTCGAGTTTTTTTATGATCGGATTAAGCATTTTGCAGGGCATGCACCAGGGCGCCCAGAAATCGATCAGCACCGGCACTTTAGAATTAACGATTCTGTCGGCGATCTGCTGTGATGAATCGGTGGGGGCTTTTTGGACCTGGGCCGAAACCGGCGATGCTCCCCATAGCGCGCATACAAGAAAAACAAGGATACCGGCGTTCGTTGCTGAAAGTGCTTTGGAGTGCTTATTTATTGTATCGATTTGCATAGTGTTGCCTTTAGTGCAGTAATTGTTTCTCGGAAAAAATACATGAAATAGAGGAGAACCATTAAAACTGCGTGACATACACCAGTTTCAGTTCCCTGCTCCAGCCGATTTTTTCATCGGTGGTATTATTGACTTTATGCTCAAAGATGTCTTTGGCGTCGAATTCGATATAAAAGGATGGTGAAAATGCCCATCGAAGGCCCGCATTGAAATACCCCTTTAAGGGGTGATAATACGTATCGCTTCCCGGATCTTTATAATGGAGCGCCATATCATATTCGACTGCAATATAGAGTTCTTCGTTGATACCCATATCCATGCCGATAAAGCCGTTGGGCCATTTCACCACGGGGATTTCTTCGAGTGAATAGTTTATCGCTCCATGGAATCCAAGCTGTACTTTGGAGAAGAGGAGATAGTTTTTACTCAGTGCTGCAAAGAAACCCTGGGATTTGTAGACATAGCCGTTGTAATTGTCATCATATTCGATTCCACCGTATCCCTGGTGATCATAGCCGACAGCAAGGGCGGGGAATACATAATTTTCTTCGATAAGACGGTATTTGATATGCGCGCCGGGATAGGGATTGGCCCGTGCTTTTCCCCGTCCAATGAGACCGTCACCGCCATATCCGAGACCGATATTGAGGCGGTCGGTGATGCCGACTGAGATCCCCACATACAGTCCGGCGCCATGGATAGTGCTGTCACCGCTTGAAAAGATGCGGGTTTCGAAGTCGAAGTATGCTTTGGGAAGAACTCCTGCCGTATGAGCATCGATCAACCGCCGGGGTTGAAGCATTTCCTGGGCCGAAGAGGGGAGGGTAAGAAATCCGATACAGCACAGAGCGGCAATCCATTGAGACAGTTTTTGAATAGGCGATACAATCACTTTTGAGCCCTTTTTCTCTTTTCATTCATACGACGAATTTTTCGTTTTTTTCGTTCATGTTCGGCTCCGGTCACCGAAAAATCGTGAGCACCGGAACCATCCCATTTTGCCACAAAATATAATTCCTTGGTGTCCATGGGTGAAACCGATGCCTGGAGCGAGCTTGCGCCGGGTGAACAGATAGGGCCGGGGGGTAAGCCGGGGTATTTTCGGGTATTGTAGGGTGATGATGTATTGAGTTCGGATACACGAAGCGGTCCTGAAAATTTGCGGAGCAGATATCTGACGGTAGGATCGGCTCCGAGGGGATAACCGAGACGCAAACGATTGTAAAAAACGCCGGCGATCCGTGGGCGCTCCTCGGGTAGTGTCGCTTCCCTTTCAACAATCGATGCCATGGTGACAATTTCATGCATCGAGTATTTCGATTTTATTTCTTCGGAAAAATCCAGGTTGCTCCAGGCCCGTTCAAATCGATCGAGCATACGATCGATAATCTCACCCGCAGAAACCTCTTCGGGAAAAAAATAAGTATCGGGAAAAAGGTAGCCCTCAACGCTGCCGGAGGGTATGGAAAAGCGGGAAGTGAACGAATCGCTGCGGCACAGGGCAAGGAATTTGGTGGTGTCGATGGGGAATGTCTTTGCGAATACCCGGGCTGTCTGCTCGATCGTCAAACCCTCCCGGACCGTAGCGCTGATTTCAATCGGCTGTGCATCAAGAAGCTTCCTGGATGCAGCAATAATCCCTTCATTTTCGAGGAATATGCATTTACCCGCCTTTACCTTTGTATCCAGATCGTTGATTTTCAACCATAAAAGCAACATGGCGTCGGATTTAACGACCCCTTTTTTTTCAAGACTGCCAGCTATCGATTTCAATGAAGTTCCGGGTTCGATAACCAGCTCAATTTCACGATCCTGCGTTCCAAATGAGGAGAAATAATACATGAATACCCCTGCACCAATCAGGACCGCCGCTACTATAATAATGACTGTTGCTCGTAAATATTTCTGCATAAATCTAAGCGCCCATAACAATCCGTAGAAAATATAACCCAGAAAGGCGGCTATATAAAGAAGACCTGTAAACCATAAATGAAAGATATAATTATAAAATTTAACCATGAAAAATGGTATAAAAAGCGCATTTCCAACTTCTTATTATCAAAATAATTGATGTGTTCCTATAGTACGCTATCGGAGAAAGAAAAAGAGCGAGCATAGGAGATTATAATGTATGTTTCTGTTGGGTCTGTTCCCCCAAGTGTGGGGAGGGCGGGCGAAGCGCGGGGGGGTTGGACTACCGGAAAAAGCATTTTCCAAGCTGGGTTTTAGCATGGTCCCGACCGGGGGAGGGAATAGCCCCCAAGCCCTACCGGAATCATAAATGCCACCTCGACCTTCAACTTTCAACTCTCTTTATTAAAGCATACATTATTTTATAATGATATAATGATTAGTTGTTGATATTCGTAGTTTTAAGGGAAAGAAGTTCGAGCAGTCGCTCCGGTTATGTGCGAGCATGGCCGGGGAGGAAAGTCCGGGCACCACAGAACAGGATACCCTGTGTTAAACAGGGGTTCCGCATTGCGGAAACGGAAAGTGCCACAGAGAATAGACCGCCCTGTCCCGGTCAGACGGGATGGAGTGAGATGTGAAAAGGTGGGGTAAGAGCCCACCGTCCATAGGGGTAACCTGAGGAGCCGGTAAACCCTATCCGGTGCAAGACCAAGCAGAGTGGGTCTGTCGTGCAATGCACGGCAGAGAGGGCTGTTCGTCCTCAATCCTCTCGGGTAGGTCGCGTAGATAAATGGCTGCTTCTCATGCCCTGTGCATGAAAGACAAAACCCGGCTTACAGAACTTCTTTCCTTTTTTTATAATAAACTTCGTGTGCTTCCTCACCTTTACCGACAGGGATAGATGAGCAGTATTTTGACGTATATCTTTTCGGCGGTACTTATTCTTCACTCCCTCTGCAGTATCGTTTATGCCCGGCCTGCCGAAGTAAAGAAAAAGGTTGCCGGCGAAAAGCTGGTCAAAGAAATCGTTGTCAGGGGGAATAAGGCGACAAAACATGAACTTATTCTTCTTTTCATGGAGATCGATACCGGTGAGGTTTTTGATTCATCCATGATACCGTCCGCTAAAAAAAGGCTCGAATCAACAGGTCTTTTTGCTAAAGTCGACATATTTGCTCTGTCCGCCGCCGGTTCGGTAACTCTTTATGTATTGCTTGTCGAACGGCCTTTTTTTACCATTTCTACAATCGGTGGCGATTTGCTCGAAAGGTACGGTAAAGAATCGAAGGTGTTGTGGCAGAAAGGACGAGTGAAATTCGGGGTAACAAAATTGAATTTCCGGGGCAAGATGGAATCCCTGACCCTCACGATAACCCTTCTTGAATGGCGGTCGCTGGGAGTTTCGTGGCACAAACCATTCCTGAAAACGCCCTATTACCTCAATCTGAGCGCCGGTATTTCCGATGAACCCTCTCAGGTCTATACACTGAGAACACAGCGAGCATATTTCCGGAGTTCTGCAGGACGACGCTTTGGTAACGGTATTGTCTTATACGCGGGATTCAAGCCTCGTATTGTCAATACGATGGTAATTGAAAACGATATACGGAAACATCCATATATTGCACAAATCGATTCGAGCGATTTATCCAACCCCGTCAAAGTCTGGGATACGGTTGAATATGTTATCCCTACAAAAGACACATGGTTTATCGAATCACACATTTTCTCCGGACTGAATATCGACAAAAGAGACAGAGCCTTCGACAGCCGCAAGGGATGGAAATGCAATGTCTCCTTTCAGACAAATCCCTTACATCCTTCGGAAAAAGTCTATCGGAACTACGATAGATATCAAGACAGTTCAAAAATTGACAACAAGTCTCATCTCGAAGTGCTCAAATCGTTGGGGTATACCTTTGACCGGGAGCATAAACTCGAGCTGCTTTCTCAGCAGTATTTTCAGCTCTATTCCCAGTTTCAATTCTATCATCGAGGTTTTTTCGAGCGGGACCGATTTGCCTACCGGACAAAACTGTTGCTTCGTGACCGTGACGGCGGCATTCTCAACAGGGTCGGCGCCGGTGGAGAAAGCAGTCTCCGGGGTTATGGAAACGGAACCATTGACAACAACCGTAAAGCCGACAACCTGGCCGCCTTCTCGATGGAATACCGTTTCCCGATTTTCACCACTCCCACCTTTGATATGTTCAGCGATATCATCGATTTCAGTAAGTTCGGTTATGATCTGAGCGGTTTCTACTACCGTCTTGACGGCTGCCTGTTCTTTGACGCCGCCTATGTCTGGAATAAATGGAGTGAGCCCTATCATCCCCGAAAGGGGCACGAAGACGGTTATTCAATAGGACTCGGTTTTCGTGTCATGTTGCCCACCCTGGCTCGGAGTATCGCCTGGGATATTGTTCCCCTTGTCGAAGATCCGGCTACCGGCAAATTCGAATGGGGGTGGCGATGGAACCTCTATATCGATCTCCATTTTTAACGGCGCATCACATAAAACGAGACGATTATTTGAATTCTCACACCTGGTCGACATGGGGGGTGAAGAAGCTCCGGCGGGAAAATCTGTTCGAATAGGAGAGGAGCCGGTCGATTTCTTTTTAAAGTCTCTTTTGCTGTGTGCGCAGGCTGTCGATCATACCGATTTTTGTTTTCTTCTCGGTTGATACCTTACGAGGCACAAATTATATTATAAAAAATTATTAAAGGAGTGCGCATTCGGGATTCAAGGTTAAGTGATATCAGAATCCGGAATGAGTAATCTAAAGCCGGTCGAAAAGGTCGAAAGACAGTTCGAACGGCTTTTTTTTATAACATTCCGGATAACATTCCCGGAAGATCCGGAATCGGATAAACGTATTCATGCTTGAATAATTACCGAATTCCGTGTTTAGACTGAAATCGTTCATAAGAACCTGAGCAGTTAAAAAAAAAGAGTTCTGGTAGTTTGCGGGAGTGACGGAGAACCGTCGGTCCGGCAAAAGGCCATTCGGGACGCCACGGTATGTGTAGTCCGAATGGCCTTTTTTTCACCATACATCGGCCCGGTTCGACGACTAAACGTAGAAACCGGACAATGATAACCAAAGGAGGATCGCTTATGCTGTCAAACGAACAAATACAATCGGCAATCGATAATTGTCTGAGCAACACCGATTTTCTTAAATTTGCCGGCAGGCGTAAAGGCAAAGTACGTGACATTTTCGATCTTGGCGACAAGCTTCTCCTGATAACTACCGACCGGCTCAGTGCGTTCGATCGGATTCTGGCTACAATACCCTACAAAGGACAGGTCCTTAATCAGGTAAGCGCTTTCTGGTTCAATGAAACAAAAGATATTGTTCCCAATCACGTTATCAACATACCGGATCCAAACATAACGCTTGCAAAAAAATGCCGGCTCCTGCCGATTGAATTTGTGGTGCGCGGTTATCTTACCGGGTCCACCGAAACTTCTGCCTGGACACTCTATTCGCGTGGAGAGCGCTCCATTTGCGGCAATCCACTTCCCGACGGCATGGTCAAAAACCAGCGTTTCGAACAGCCCATACTTACGCCCACTACCAAATCGGATATCCATGATGAATCGATTTCCGTTGATGAAATCAGTGCCCGGGGTATAATTAAGCAACCGATGCTGGATGAGGTTTGTCGGATTGCGTTGGATCTCTTCAAACGCGGTCAGGAGATTGCAAAGAAAAACGGCCTGATTCTGGTCGACACAAAGTATGAATTCGGGCTTGACGACAACGGCACGGTTACTCTCATTGATGAAATTCATACGCCCGATTCCTCACGGTATTGGATAGCCGATTCCTATGAGGAGCGATTCGCTCAGGGAAGAGAACCGAAGAACATCGATAAAGAGTTCCTGCGCTTATGGTTCAGGGAAAACAGTGACCCTTACACGGATGAAACATTACCTCCCGCTCCCGAGGAACTGGTGATCGAGTTGTCACGACGCTATATCCAGTTATTTGAGATGATTACCGGACAGAAATTCACGATAGAAGAAACTGATTCAATTGAAAAGCGAATAGTGATGAACCTGGAAAAGGAAGGGCGTAATGGGTGATTCGGTGTTGCCGATGAGCAAAGGGAATGCCGTCGCCGTTGCAGGGAATATTATTCGGCGTGGGGGACTTGTGGCGTTCCCTACCGAGACGGTGTACGGTCTTGGTGCAGACGCCTGTAATCCTGAGGCGGTAGCGGGGATTTTTGCCGCAAAAGAGCGCCCGCGATTCGATCCGCTTATTGTCCATATTCATGATTTTAAACAATTGGATTTGATTGCAGAAACAATTCCCTCCAATGCTCGTATGCTTATTGAAACGTTCTGGCCGGGGCCGTTGACGATTGTTGTACCGAAAAGGGAAAACATTCCCGATATAGTCACATCGGGGCTTCCAAACGTTGCGGTCCGCATGCCCGATAACCGTATTGCTCTTGATCTGATAAAAAGCGCACAAACACCCGTGGCGGCTCCGAGCGCAAATAAATTCGGTCATATCAGTCCCACGTGCGCCGCCCATGTTCGGGACCAATTCGGTAAGGAAATAGACATGATCATTGACGGGGGGCCATGCATGGTGGGGGTGGAGTCTACCATAATCGGCTTTACCGAAACTCCTCCGGTATTGCTTCGTCCCGGCGGTGTTCCCCTTGAACACATTCGTGGCATTATCGGCGATGTTAACGTGCCTCCCCATAATTCGTTAACCGGCGTATCTCCCGGAAGGCAGCTTCGTCATTACGCACCGGCAACGCCGCTTGTCATGGGGGACGAACCGCCCGTAGCGTCGGGGTTAAGAAAAGGGTTGCTTTCATTCAAACCCCCATCATCGTCCGATACCGGGGAATATGCCGCAATCGAGGTCTTGTCCGCAAAGGGCGATCCGGCTGAAGCTGCGTGTAACTTGTTTGCCGCACTACGCAGACTCGACGGTATGGAACTGGATGTCATCGTAACATCGCCCATTCCCGATGAGGGACTGGGTCTGGCAATAAACGACCGGCTCAGAAGAGCTTCACAATCAAGAAAATAACAATAGAAAGCGGGGAAATCATGAAAAAAGGCGTATCAGTTATCATGGGCAGCAAATCGGATCTGCCGGTTATGGAAAAAGCGGAAAACATACTCAAGGAGTTCGGGGTCTCGTACGAAATGCGTGCCTTATCGGCGCATCGTACTCCGGGGTTGGTCAAAGAGTACGCCGACGGTCTCAAAGAGCGGGGAATGGGGATTGTTGTTGCCGCAGCCGGAATGGCGGCGCATCTTCCCGGGGTCATTGCTGGTTTGACAACAGTGCCGGTTATCGGTGTTCCCATCCAAAGCGCCCAACTCGGCGGGCTTGACGCCCTTTTGTCGATCGTGCAAATGCCGCCGGGAGTCCCTGTTGCAACCGTATCGATCGGCGGCGCGAAAAATGCCGCTCTCCTGGCCGTACAAATGCTGGCGCTCGGTGATGAAGCCCTGGCGGAAAAAATTGAAAAATATCGCCGGGATATGGCCGAAACCGTCATTGCAGGGGATAAGGAATTACATACTAAAAAATAGTCGTGAATGGCTATTGAACAATCCGACGAGCGAATCCCGGGGAGCGCCTTATTTTGTTGGAGGCCGAAAAAATAATGTAAAAGAGAAGGAGAAATACATTTGAAAAATATCGATAATGAAAAACTCGAAAAAATTACCATGCCCGATCATGTACGGGATATAGTATTCAATGCCGGGTCGTGCCGGGTTATCGATAAACGTTCCGCATTATTGCGCATGGCAACAGGCGGCGATCAGGAGAAATCCTATGCTGTATCATACAACGTTGGGGATAAGCAAATATGCGAAGCAACCGTTGTTGCGTGCAACAATGGATTTGCCGTCAATTATATGGAACCCTACATGCGTCGTCGCGATCCCGAATGCATGTTGATCGGTGACGACAAACCAACCGACAAGGCATTGTTCAAAGACAGGGTCGGCCGCCGGTTTGATTCCCTGCGGGAGGAGACCTTTTTATGGCTTAAAGAGCAAGACCTGGTGGTAACCGCCTTTACCCTCGGGGCTCTTGAATCGGACAAGGGGTATGGCGGACTCCTGATAGCGCCGTCGAATGCCGGATTTTTTATAGCGGGCTTGGCCGACCTTCAGGGTATCGTTGATATTGGGGAATTGCGGGAGCCCTTTACGGTCCACACGGTCGTTTTTCTCGCTCCGCCGTTCCGACATACCCATTTTGGCGGAAAGCAAACCGTTGTACATAATCGCCTTTCAAACGTCTATGAAATTTTTTCATACAATCTTTATCCCGGGCCAAGCGCCAAAAAAGGCATCTACGGATCGCTTTTGTCGATTGGTGAAAAAGAACACTGGACGACATTGCATGCGTCAACAGTGCAGGTCCAGACCCCCTATGACAATATAACAACAATTATGCATGAAGGCGCCAGTGGCGGGGGGAAAAGTGAAATGCTGGAGTATGCTCATCGCGAAGAAGACGGCCGTCTTTTCCTCGGTGAAAACGCCGAAAGCGGTGAGAAAAAATATCTGTCCCTGCCCCGGGGATGCGTATTGAAACCGGTCACCGATGATATGGCAATGTGTCGCGATACGGTGCAAAACGAGGATGGATATATTATCGCTTGCGATGCTGAACAAGCCTGGTTTTTGCGGCTCAATCATATAAAGCATTACGGTACCGATCCACATTTGGAACGACTTACCGTCCATCCCGATGAATCGTTGATTTTTCTTAATCTCAAAGGCGCGCCCGACTCCACGTGTTTGATCTGGGAACATATGGAAGATAAGCCGGGTGTTCGATGCCCCAATCCCCGGGTCATCATGCCCCGGCGATTGATACCGGATGTCATAGAGGGTAATGTCGAAGTACACATCCGTAATTTCGGTATTCGGACTCCTCCCTGTACATCACAAAACCCCTCCTACGGCATTATCGGTTTCCTCCACCTTCTTCCTCCTGCGCTCGCCTGGTTGTGGCGCCTGGTTGCTCCTCGTGGCTATGACAACCCGAGCATAACCGAAGCCGAGATGCTTCAAAGTGAAGGGGTTGGTTCGTTCTGGCCCTTTGCCTCAGGGAAAATGGTGGTGCATGCGAATCTGCTCCTTAAGCAGATGCAGAACGCTCCAAAAACAAAATATACGCTCACTCCCAATCAGAACGTTGGCGCCTGGCGAGTAAGCTTTATGCCCCAGTGGATCGCACGTGAATATCTTGGCCGACGGGGCGTCGCGCCGTTCAGAGCCGAACAACTGGTGAAATCCAAATGCCCCCTTCTTGGCTATACACTTCGCTCCATGCAGGTTGAAGGATATACAATTCCTCATGAACTGCTCCGAGTCAATGAACAGCCGGAAGTAGGGACCGACGGGTTTGAAAAGGGAGCGAAAATGCTTCATGATTTTTTCAAAAAGGAACTGACTCAATATCTCAATGATGATATCGATCCAAGTGGCCGAAGGATTATCGAGTGCTGTATCGATAACGGGACCCTTGAAGATTATGAAAGTTGCCTTGTTGTGTAAATTGATGTTAATCGAAAAGATTAAAGAATGAGTGTCTCAAACAGCGCCAAGAAGGATTTGTAATGAAAAAACAACCCACTGCCTGGATCGCTCTGGAGGATGGTACAGTTTATAAAGGCTTATCACTTGGGGCCTCCGGTGAAACTGTCGGTGAAGTCGTATTCAATACGGCAATGTGCGGGTATCAGGAAGTACTTACCGATCCATCCTACCACAAACAGATTGTTACCATGACCTATCCTCAGGTGGGTAATTACGGAATCAACGATTTCGACAGGGAGTCGGATAAGATTCAGGTTGCAGGATTTGTTGTGCGTGAAGCCTGCCGTCACCCATCGAATTACACGTCGAGAATGAGTATCGAAGAATACCTTCGGGAAAACGGCATTGTGGCAGTCGAGGGGATCGACGCCAGGGCTCTTACCAGACGTATTCGCGCTCAGGGGGCCATGAAAGGGATTATCTACACCGAAGAATCCTCTGACGGCGACCCGGTCCGGAAGGCTCGGGAGTGGCAGGGGTTTGACGGTTACGATGCAGTCGGTCGCGTTACCTGCGGTAAGGCATATCGATGGGGCGGTCGGGACAGATCGGAGCAATTTGATAAAAGCAGTGGAAAACCTCGTATCGTTGCCATGGATTTCGGGATAAAATTCAATATTCTTCGCCTGCTGCATTCGGAGGATTTTGACGTCATGGTTGTCCCGGCACATACTCCCGCCGAAAAAATTGTAGCGTACAAGCCTGACGGTTTATTTCTTTCGAACGGTCCCGGTGATCCCACAGCCGTGGGATACGCTGTCGATACGATAAAAGAATTGCTGGGAAAACTTCCGGTTTTCGGAATCTGCCTCGGTCATCAACTCCTGTGCCTTGCTCTGGGAGGGACCAGCTACAAGCTGAAATTCGGGCACCGGGGAGCCAATCATCCGGTCAAAGATCTCCGGTCGGGCACAATCGAAATTACCTCGCAGAACCACGGCTACTGTATCGACATTGACAGCCTTGGCGGCAAGGGCGTCGAAATGACTCACCTCAATCTCAACGATCGTACCTGTGAGGGGATTGTCGGTGAGCGGGACAGAATCATGAGTGTGCAGTATCACCCCGAATCGGCTCCAGGTCCCTGCGACTCTCGCTATCTTTTCCGTCAGTTTCGAGAAATGATCAACCAGTAGGAGAATGGCAATGCCAAAACGTACCGACATCAACACAATACTTATCATCGGCAGCGGCCCGATCGTTATCGGGCAGGCGTGTGAGTTTGATTATTCAGGGAGTCAGGCCTGCAAAGCGCTGAAAGAAGACGGCTACAAAGTCGTTCTTGTCAATTCGAATCCGGCCACGATCATGACTGATCCTCAGATGGCGGACCGCACTTACATAGAACCGGTCACTCCCGAATTTGTCGAAAGGATTATCGCGCAGGAACGGCCCGATGCAATCCTTCCGACCCTGGGCGGGCAGACCGGTCTCAATGTGGCTATGGAACTCTCCGACAGCGGTGTTCTTGCACACTACGGCGCGCAGCTTATCGGTGCGAATGAAAAAGCGATTCGCAAGGCTGAAGACCGCAGCGGTTTCAAAAAGGCCATGGAAGCGATTGGTCTGGATGTTCCCCGTAGTCAACTGGCCTATAATTTCGATGAAGCGCTTATGTTTGCACGGGAACTCGGTTTTCCTCTTGTCGTACGACCCAGCTACACTCTGGGTGGCGCCGGTGGCGGGATTGCATGGGATGAACATGATTTTACGCGAATAGCAAAGGCCGGACTGCAGGCAAGTCGCATAAGTGAAATTCTTATTGAAGAATCGATTCTTGGCTGGAAAGAGTATGAACTGGAGATCATGCGCGACCATGCCGATAATGTGGTGATTGTCTGTTCGATCGAGAACCTCGACCCCATGGGCGTGCACACCGGTGACAGCGTGACCGTCGCCCCCGCGCAGACACTCACCGACCGGCAGTACCAAACGATGCGAAACGCTGCGCTGGCCATTATCCGCGAGATCGGGGTCGATACCGGGGGTTCGAATATCCAGTTTGCGGTCGATCCCGAAACAGGACGTATGGCCGTGATAGAGATGAACCCCCGGGTGAGCCGGAGTTCCGCACTTGCCAGTAAGGCAACCGGGTTTCCCATCGCTAAAATTGCCGCCAAACTTGCCGTGGGCTACACGCTCGATGAGATCGCTAACGATATTACCAAAAAGACGCCGGTCTGTTTCGAGCCGACCCTTGATTACTGCGTTGTCAAAATCCCCCGGTTTGCTTTCGAAAAGTTTCCCGAAAGCGACCAGACATTGGGGACCCAGATGAAATCGGTGGGGGAAACCATGGCCATTGGCCGCACTTTTCGCGAATCGCTGCAAAAAGCGGTCCGGGGGCTCGAACTCGGCCGGGGATTTCGGTATACACTGCCACTCGATGGAGACAAGCAGACCATTCTTTCCTGGCTTGCAACACCGCAATCAGGGCGTCTCTTTGCAATTCTGCATGCACTGAAAAAAGGGATAACAGTACGGGAAATCTGCGAATCCACATGGATCGATTCCTGGTTTGTCGAGGAGATCAACCGGATTGTCGAATTCGAGGATGAACTCAAGAGCGCTTTTCGATCGGCCCAAACCAGAGAAGAGCGAAAAGAATGGATATTTGAGGCAAAACGAAATGGATTTTCCGATGCTCAGATTACCGCCCTTCTCGGGTTTGACGATGAACTGAAGGTACGCTCCTTGCGTAAACAGCTTGGCATTGTGCCCACCTACAAGGTGGTTGATACCTGTGCCGCCGAGTTTGAAGCCTATACGCCTTATTTCTACTCCACCTACGAAACTGAGGATGAGGCACAAACCGACACTACGAAAAAAGTGATAATTCTCGGTGGAGGACCGAACCGGATCGGCCAGGGTATCGAATTCGACTACTGCTGCTGTCAGGCCGTGTTCGGGCTCAAGGAACTCGGGTATCAGACGATCATGGTCAATTCAAACCCCGAAACGGTGAGTACCGATTACGACACGGCCGATCGCCTTTATTTCGAGCCGTTGACTTTTGAAGATGTCATGAATATTATCGACAAGGAAAATCCGGTTGGCGTTGTTGTACAACTGGGGGGGCAGACGCCTCTGAATCTTGCTCAGCGACTGGCCGACGCCGGAGCGCCGATTCTCGGGACCGGGGTCGACGCGATCAACCGGGCGGAGGACCGCGATACCTTTGCCCGGCTTATTACCAGACTGAGATTGCGACAACCGCTCAATGGAATTGCAACGAGTAAAGAGGAAGCATGTCAAATCGCTTCGGAAATAGGATATCCGATTGTAGTCAGACCCTCCTTTGTGCTGGGGGGCAGAGCGATGAGGATTGTTGCGGAAGAAAGCGAGCTTGCCGCTGCGCTGGAAGACGCCTTTACTGCCGGCGATAACCGTCGAGACATACTGATCGATAAATTCGTGGTCGGCGCAACCGAGGTCGATGTCGATGCTGTCTGTGACGGCAATCGGGTAGTGATCTGCGGCGTTATGGAGCATATCGAAGAAGCTGGGGTGCATTCCGGTGACAGTGCCTGTGTCTTGCCTCCTTATTCACTCAAAGAACCGGTAGTTTCCGATATCAAAACACAAACCATTGCCATTGCCCGGGAACTGGGTGTTGTGGGCCTGCTTAACATCCAGTTTGCAGTCCAGGGAACGGATGTGTATGTGCTTGAAGTAAACCCGCGGGCTTCACGAACTATTCCTTTTGTGTGTAAATCGACCGGTGTTCCCTGGGTCAAAATCGCTTCGATGTTGATGACCGGTATAACCTTGCAAGATCTTAATATGGAAACATCTCCCCGGCTGGGCTATTATGCAGTGAAAGAGGCGGTGCTTCCCTTCAATAAATTCCGGGGCAGTGATGTTCTTCTGGGGCCGGAGATGAAATCGACCGGCGAGGTGATGGGAATCGACACGACCGTTGAAGCAGCTTTTTTGAAATCGCAGATCGCAGCGGGGAACTCCTTACCCCGAACAGGAGCTATGCTCTTGAGTATACGAATGCGCAACCATGAAAGCGCCGTTACCCTGGGCGGCGATCTTGAAAACAACGGGTTCGACCTGTTTGCAACCGAGGGAACGAGTAAGCGAATGCGAGAAGCCGGTATCCGGGTCAAGCAGATTGCAAAGGTTGGGGAGGGGAAACCGGATACGGTTGATCTGATAAAGAGCGGAGCCGTTTCACTGGTAATTAACCTTCCTGAAAGTGGAAAAGGGGTTGTGGATTCGAGGTCGATGCGAGCGGCGGCCGTGGAACGGGGAATCCCCTATATCACTACCTTTGAAGCTGCCGCAGCCGCGGTGAAAGCAATGTGTTCTGGATTGCATTCACATTTCATGGTAAAACCGGTTCAGGATTACTATAGCCGAATGCGGGAGAAACAAACAACATAAATAGCCGTTGATTTCCCTCGTAAATACAGTTACAATTATAATAGAGAACATAGAGCGTGTATTCTTGTATTTAACAGGGTATAGATATATGAGAATCAATGGGATAGAACCGGGACATTTACATGAAATATCCCGGATACAAAAAAGAATTGCCCCCCAGAGCGCAAAACCTTCATTTAAAGATACTCTTGCGACCTTTCTCAATGATGTAAATACATCTCAGAAGGTTGCAGGGAAAGCTAAGGAAAAGTTTCTGGCAGGGGAGATCACCGATGTTCATCAGGTAACGAGCAAGTCGGGTGAAGCCAAAGTTGCGTTTAACATGTTGATGGAGATTCGCAACAAGGTCCTTGACGGGTACAACGAAATAATGCGCATGAGACTATGACACTCTCGAAAGAAAATCATGGAAGCGATGAAAATTCGCGGATACACTGGCACAGTATTTCGGTTGAGAAAGTACTGGGCCATCTTGGTTCGGGGCCTGATGGTCTGTCTGCCGAGGCTGCCCGGTCACGTCTGGAAAAGCACGGACACAACAGGCTTGTTTCCCGGGACCAGTCAAACGCCTGGCGACTTCTACTGTCCCAGTTTCAGAATGTTCTCATTCTTATCCTCCTTGCGGCAACGGTACTGTCGGGGGTTCTCGGCCATGGTATCGAAGCCGTAGCGATTTCGGTCATCGTCCTGTTTGCCGTCCTCCTGGGGTTTCTTCAGGAATTCAGGGCCGAAAAGGCGCTTGAGGCATTGGGCGAACTGGCGGCCCCGGTCGCACGGGTTTTGCGTGACGGCACCGAAATAGAAATTCCCGCGGCAGAGATCGTGCCCGGCGACGTCAGACGCACCGCTTGCACGTGCACAGGCCGTTACGTTCATTTCACTGATCATGATCCAGTTTTTCAAAGCCTACAGTTTTCGTTCCAAAGACACATTCATTCTTGCCGAAAATCCTTTTAAAAACAAGTGGCTCAACCTTTCGATCCTCATTGAAATAGTTCTCCTTGGTTTTTTGCTCTACGTACCCTTTCTTCAGAACGTTTTCGGCGCCTTTGGATTCACCCTCAAGGAATGGGCATATATCCTCGTAACCGCTGCCGGCGTCATTCCCGTAATCGAGATTGCCAAGTGGGTCAATCGTCGTTTTCTCCCGGAGCGGGACCAGTGAGGGGGGGAGGAAAATGAGGTTGACGATAACGAGAATGATTACGATGTAAGAAGTTGAGGCTGAAAGGAAGAAGAAAAAGAGAAATGAGACAACGACCTGTCCCGAGGCGCTGTCGGGAGAGAGGCTGCGATGTGAGAGGGAAAGAATTGTATGGACCATATTCGTATTCGAGATACACTAGTGTACCGTCCGATAATTGAGGAGAATTTATCGGTGAATGATTTTGTTCACCAGCGAGGCGCGAAAGAGGCGAATACTGGGCGTATTCAACGATTGAGCAACGAAGCTGGTGGACAAAAGGGCCACCGAGAGACCTTCATCAATTGTCGGACGGTACACTAGGGAAGACCGGCAGCAAAAAAGGAAAACCATACAATCACCGGGACCGTTACCACGCTTGCAATGGTACTGATGAAAATGGTGTGAGAAACCAGTTCCACATCACCGTCGTTTTTGTCGGCGACAATCGAGCAGGTAATCGCAACCGGCATGGCCGAAATGATAATGATAGTCATACCCACCGCTGTTGGTATGTGTATCCCGATCAAATCCGCCAGGCGGATGAGCAGCAGGACAATTGCGGGAATGACTAAAAGCCGGATTGCGCTGATAAGAATTATGCGAATATTCCATGCCCCCCTGGTCCCGGATTCGGCAAGGAGCGATCCGGTGACGATCATCGACAAGGGGACGGTTATGTCACCGATAAAGGCCATTGCCTGCACAATAACGCTCAGTGCAGCAGGTACGAATCCGATTGTGGTGACGTCGGCCTCTTCGAGCGTCCGGGTCATTGGAAAGGCCAGGGCGATCAGTATGCCCAGAATGGTGGCGAGGAGGCCGGGGTTGAGCAGAATACGACGCAGCGATATTGACCCGGGGTCGCCTCCCCGTACGATCCATACGCCCACGCTCCAGAAAATCAGAAGCGCCCCCACATTGACCAGCAATACGATATTTTGTCCCTGATTCCCATACAGGGCGATTGCGATGGGCAAGGGGATAAACAGCCAGTTCGGTGTGCCGACCGCAAAAGCGAGCGAGCCGCGGCCGGGACCGCCGGTTGCCTTGAATAACGGCGCTGCCAGATATCCCAAACCCATGCCCAGAATGAAAATAACCATGCCGGTCAACGGAAGATACCAGCTTCGGGACAGGACCTGAGGGTCAACGGTCCGCAACATGGAGGTAAACACCAGGGCGGGAAAGGTGATATCCACAACAAACACACTGAGCCGTTCGGTGGAGCAATCGTCGAGAAGCTTCTTCTTGCGCAAGAGCAGGCCCGCCAGAATCACGAGCAACAGCATGATCGTTACTTCAAGAACATGCACAACTTCATCAGTCATCACTGCCGCCGTTTCCATACTTCCCCCTATGCACGCGCAACGAAAGTTTGCATAAGGTGGTGCTGTGGTAGAACTTACCGCTCTTCCCGGTTGTTTCCGGTTGTATGATATGGGGATAATATACGCCCTTTGCGGGTTAATGTCAATGTGCGGCGCTCTGTACTTAGAGCTGAACCCTTATGTTTTTATGAGGAAAGGAACTGCCGTTCCTTTATATCCTTGCTGAGGAAAATGCTTGATTTTAAACTATGCGCCGGAGCGCATAGGAAGAATTGTTAAACAGGTTGCAGTGCGGAGTATAGGGGGTGGCACAACGCGAATAATTCCATTACTAAAGCGCTTAAAAAACATGTCTTTCGTATGATTGTTTTCTTACACCCCCCAAAATGTAGGACAAAACAGCGCTCTAAGAAATGCTTAAGCGATTTAAAAATGCCGAAATCGGCGATTGGAGGGAGGAAACACGGTTGTGCGTGGTCCGACCCTCGTTCCGACCCTCGTTCCCTTGCTGGTTCCCTCTTTTCGTGTCCTCATGGAAATAGTAAATATTTGTTTTTTAATTGAATTCCTGACATCAAAATTATTATAATAAACCATAT
>WJLZ01000226.1 GCA_014728215.1 Chitinivibrionales bacterium | reverse complement strand
TGAGTAGAAAACGCTGACGGAAAGTCGGATATTTGCGAAACAGTATGCTCGTGCGCTGAAGGATTAAATGATGATGGTTTATCGGTAACGTCAGTCCAGGACACCGGCCCGCCGGCGCTGGTTCCACTACTGGTATTATCGGTTCCCCAGTACCCGCGGCCGTTTGCATCGGATTTCCATACCTGACCGGAATCGCCGGCCGAATTAATCATGAATTCACCGTATTGCACTTTTGATGTACTGATTGTTCCCTGGATTTCATCCGGGGAATGGATATGGCCGATTCTCGATCTGGTATTCAGCGAGTCATCGAGATCGACTACGCTGTCAATCGAAATCGCTCCACCAAGGGAAGGTTTTGGTAGATTAGTCAAGCCACTGCCGTCACCGATAAACCTATCAGCTGCGACTTCGCCGTTCTTAATAGTAACATCGCTGCCGGCTCCCGGCGTTGAGACATAAAATTCACCATTTTGTGCATCACCCCGCCAACCGAACCGTGACGTAGGATTTGCGCCGGTAGAATCATAGAGCTGAATTGCCGAGTTCGGTTCGGCGGTCACTTTAATTGCCGTCAAATTTACCATTATTATAAGTGCAGCCAGAGTATTTCTCATTGAGGACCTCCAATTTTCTAAAAACATTTTTTCTCATTATTTTTGAATTATGATTTCAACCGGACCCAGGATTTCAATGGTATTGTTCTCATATTTTCCTGGTTGCGGGCATATTTTTTCCAGGATTTCACTTGATTCGCTCGCTTGAACAATCGCTTCGTTAATACTTGCGCCTGAGGATAACTCTCTGCAATCCTTTGTTTGAATAAATTGTGCTCCGATTGTCATATCCGAGGTCATAATAATCATTGCGGGTGTGACAGTTCCGTTAATATCCCCCTGCCATTCCCAGAATTCATAACCACTATCCGGCGCTATCGAGACAGTGACAGTATCACCCCATCGATAAGTACCGCCGGACGGCTCGAGAATAATAGAGCCGTTCTCGATTACATCGATCGAGAGATCAAATGTAGCAGGCGCAATAGTTATATGAATAACCACGGTATCCTGAAACTCTCCATCGTCGGCGACAATTTGTTCTACATACAGCCCCGAATCCCGGTTTTCTGCTTCGAATAGATATAACGTGTCATTAATAATGGCGCTTTTTCCGGAAGCATTCAGAATATTAAATATCAGGGAGTTTCTGCTGTCGAGGTCGGTTATCGTGTCTGAAAGAGATAAACGTATTGAATCACCTTCACGACCGCTGATTTTGATCGTGTCGGTTTTCCATTGTGGTGGTGAGACTCGGCTTGATACATATTCGGAACTGGAAGATATCAGGTCACCTTTATAGGATTTTACCCAGTAAAAATTTTTGCCGGGGTCATTAATTGTAAAGTATGAATTTGATGTTTGTGCAAAGGGATCGGACGATCCGTATGCTGCTGAATCGCGAAAAATATAGTAGCCGTCAACACCGACAACCGCATTCCACATTAGAATTATCCCTTGCTCGGTTTTCTGAAATGAAATATTCTGCGGAGAAGGCGGAGCATCCGGCGAAATAACTTCAATTATTTGGTGACTGCTCGTATCCTTTCCCCATTTATTTTCAGCAATGCAATAATAAAGTCCCGCATCGGATAGATTCACTGAATTTATAATGAACGTATCATTTGTCCCGTTTATTACCGGTACAGAATCTTTATGCCATTTGAATTTCATGGCCTCGCTCCCCGAGGCCTCGATGAAAAGTGTACAGGAGACCCCTTCATCGATACTGATCAGCCCTTCGGATTGGGAAACAATATGAGGCGCCAGGCCTTGAATATAGACCCATCGACTTTTTTCAAGGGATTTGTCATCAATTAATACAGCCGATAACGTCGCTAAAACGCTGTCATAAAGCGCTGTCTGATGGGTGAATGTCAAGGTGTCTTTTAATTCCGACGATATGGTTGTATCCCATTCCGACCCGAATTTGAATGTCAGTGAAGATACCAGATGGGGGAGGAGTATTGAAAGTGATATATCAACCGTATCTCCGACCGCGATGCTGTCATTTGTTGTATTGATATTAAATTCTATCCGAACATTTTCGGTACGTTCGGACGGGTCGGTTGGAGTAGTGCAGGTGAATATCAAAAGGGAAATATAGAGCAGGAGAATAAACGGGAAAAGGGAGAGCATAAGCTTTTTATTGATAAACATAATAGAAATATCCTGCACAATCGCCATGAATTCAAATGGTTATACAAACCTACACTCTTGTATTTGCCTTGTAGGATAGTCATTTAATATATAAACGGAATTACTTAAAAGCAAGTGTTCGGATATAATTCAAAATATTTACAATAATCCACCCTCTTTGAGGTTGCAGGATTAAGCATAAAGAGGCTATTTTTTAAAATCCCATCAAATTCTCAATAACCTGCTTCAGAAAATAGACATACATTACCGATGAATTCCTTTTGTCTTTTTCGATATACAGCGGCCCGAGTTCTTCATGGTCAACGAAGGTGTGAT
>WJLZ01000225.1 GCA_014728215.1 Chitinivibrionales bacterium | reverse complement strand
GCTATATTATTTCCTGAACATTCAACCAGGAGGTATGTATGGCCTACAATCCAGACTATTCAGAATCAAACGCACTACAGCACCTGTCCCTTCAGCGCGAAAGCGGTCTCAGCATTGCCGAATATTGCCGCCGTCATACTATTAATGCTTCAACTTTTTACGGCTGGAACAAGCGGTTGAAAGCGAAGTCGGATAATATTGCTCAAAACAAAAATCCACTGCCGTTTTTGGAAATACCAGTGCGGCCGTCGATTTCGCACGCTGATTCAAATATACATATCTCTCGGACAGAAATCACTCTACCATCGGATACGATACAACACGTATGTGATGTATTCAAAGACCTTCTGACATCGGGGACCTGCAGGCGATGATAGGATTGCATTCACTACGGCGCATATTGGTATGCACAGCTCCAACTGATATGCGCAAATCCTTTGATGGCTTATGTGGTTGTGTTGAGCAGTATTTTCACGACGATCCGGTTAACGGCAATATGTTTGTATTTTTTAATCGGAAGCGGACCATGGTAAAGATGCTGCTCTGGGACCGGTCGGGCTTCTGGATATTTGCCAAGCGTCTTGAATCCGGCACGTTTTCCCCGCGGTTGGTAAACCGGAATAGTGAAGTGGATATGGCGGAGCTGTTGTGTATTCTTGACGGAATAGATCTGGATAAGAGTTATAGAAAAAAACGTTTCTCAATAGCAAAAAAAACCTGAAAAATTGAATCTTTTTGTGTAAATTATAGACTGTGGACATATCAAAGATTCAATCAAAAAACGACCTTCCTAAAGAGATGACGGAACTCCAGCATTTTACCTGGATGCTTCTGTTACAGCACCAGAAGCTGCGTGAACGCTATGCCTTGTTGTCGAAGCGTCAGTTTGGTCAAAGCAGTGAAAAAACAGAAGACCTTGAAGCGGTGCAGCAGGAGATGGATGAGCTTCTGGCAGAGATTGAAGAGGCGATGGATACCCGCAGTGATGAAGAATCATTTGATACCATACCAATTAAACCTCACACCCGCCGTCGCAGACATCCCGGACGTAATGTGATACCTGATAGTGTCGAAACTGAAGAAATAGTTCATGATATTCCCGATGAAGAAAAACACTGCGATTGTTGTGGCGATGAAAAATCTGTAATAGGTAAAAAGGAACATGTTGTTGTTACGCGTATACCTGCAAGATATAAAAAGATTGTTCATGTGCGTCCGGTATACGCTTGTTCTAAATGTAAATGCGGCATATCGGTTGCCGAACCGTAGTTCTTCCGATTCCCAAGGGTATTGCGGATGTTTTTCTGCTGTGCTTTGTTATAAGCTCAAAATACCGATATCACCTGCCGCTTTATCGTATTCAGCGGCAGATATTCCATGAATCGGGTATCTGGTTTACCCGTTCAACCATGGTATCGTGGCTGCGGTATCTGTATAAGAGTATTCGACGAATACATTATGAGTTGCTGGGTGAATATAAACGCAGCCTGTTGAAACATGCGGACGAGTCTCCCCTTAAGGTGCATTTACCCGACGTCTCCGGGAGGCACCATGAAGGGCGCATGTGGGTTGGGTTGGGCAAAAATGATCACGAGGGCCCTGTAACAGCCGTGTTTCATTATGACAAAAGTCGTTCAGCAAAAGCCGCATTGAGTTTTTTAAAGGGCTCACGTCCAGGCGATATATTAATGGTTGACGGCTTCGAGCCATATACTCAACCGGTAAGAAAATATGGGCTTATCGAATTAAACTGTATGGCCCATGCACGCCGCAAGTTTAAAGAAGCGCTGGATACCGGCTACAAAGCAGATTATTGTAAAAAGATGCTGCGTAAAATAGGTCACTTGTATCGTATAGAGCGTTTTGCCGATCGGAAAAATGCAGATACTGAAACACGGGGTCGTCTCCGGCAAAAATATAGTAAAAAAATCCTTAATGAAATAAAAGATCTTCTGCAAGATCCCGGCTTTACCGTATTGCCGTCCAGAAAAGTCGGCGAGGCAATCAACTATATGCTTAACCACTGGAATAAACTCACAACATTTATCGATAATGGATTGTACCCGATTGATAATAATGCCGTCGAGAGAATAATACGCACCCTTGCAATAGGAAGAAAGAACTGGATGGTCGCAGGTTCAGAAAACGGAGCCAAATGGTGTGCTGTGTATTATTCAATTTTTGCAACATGCTTATTGAATGGCATTGATCCCGAAGAGTACCTCAGAGATGTTCTCATGCGGTTGGCAATACGTCCGGCAAATGCCGATGTGAAAGATCTATTGCCAGTCAACTGGGCACGGGAAAAAGGAAATGCACAGAAAAATGTAAAAGTGCAGTACCCTGAAAATTAAGTGCCTGCCTTTGTCACACGGTTACTGGGATGCGTGGTAAGCATTGAGCGTTTTTTATTGGCAGTTGAGATGGATTTTACAGGCTCTTAGAGCCGGTATGTCTGTAGAAAAAAACAAGAGAAAAACCCTCCTGCGCGGTTTTTCATGGTCCGCCCCTCTCTTCCTCCAACCGCATCTCAATATCTTTCTTTGGCAATCCGCTTTGCCATCCGGGTTGCAGGGGGAAGTGTTTCTGTGTGTGCCTTGTGTTGTCGAGGTCGATTGTGTCTACCTCTCCGAATGTCAAAACCTGCATGGGGCAATTGACAATGCAGGCGCTGCATCGCACACATTCGACGTCGTTCATGGGAATTCCTTTATTGGCATACCCCATGACATCGATACCCATATGACACACCTTGGTGCAGATATTGCACGAGATACAGCGTTTTTTATTTGCAAAGATCCGGTAGACCGAGAACCGGGTGTAGATATGCATCAGCGCGGCCAAAGGGCAGAACCATCGGCACCAGAGTCGTCCCGAGAGAAAGAAATAGACCCCAAGACCCAGAACGCCGGCAAAGATAATGTCCACAACAATTTCATAGGAGCTTTTGAGGCCGCCGGCAAAGGGAAGGTTGATATGGAACCATGTCGAGAGCATAATTGCGATGGTCATTATTCCGGCGAACCAGAGCACTACCTGTCCTACATTATCGGTTTTTTTGGCTGCCGGCCCGTGGGGGGCTTTGGTCCGGTATTCATCACCGAGGGTCTCGGCCAGGGCCCCGCAGGAGCAGATCCATCCGCAATAGGCCCCCTTGCCCCATTTGAAATTGAGCCAGGGGATAATCACAAAGGCCTGGGCAAGGCCGACAAGAAGCCAGAACATGGTCGGCTGACCGGTGGCAAGATTGTGAATAAAAAGTGGCCAGGCCAGGATTAACCCATAGGCCCGCCAGTAGGATTCACCGGGAAATACATTCTCCATAATCCAGGGGCCGAGAAGGCCGGCATTCCCAAGAAACGGGAATACAAATACCGGAAGAATGAACAGGGGAATGCACTGAAAGGCCATGAGCGCCCAGGTTTGCCGCTTGATATAGCCGGTGGGGTTCATATGAATACGGCGGAAACCGAAAATGACAATTGTCAGAGAATACATGGCCGTATACCAGAACCCGGGAGCGTAGCCCAGCAGGTAGTTCCCGCCAAGGTTATAAGAGAGATAAATATAGCCGAAAAGAATAAGAATGGCTCCGTAGAAGCTATATTTGAAACTGTTCCAGGGGTGGTCGAAATATTTCTTTGCGTCCACAATCAGGGACCCCAGGAGGAAGACTCCGGCCATCAGCATTCCCATATAGCTTGCCCAGGCTAAAATACCGTTGACCATGGAGGGCCATTGTTTGTCAAACAGCATGCGGGGGATTGAAAAGAACTCAGCCAGAGACCCGATTTTTGTTACCGGCGCTTTTTTACCGAAGTAAAGAACGCAGGAGAAAAGCAGAAGGGCGGCGAACCTGAAGTAGTAAGCTCCCCCTTTCTCGCCCTCCATCCGTATACCGGAGCGTTTGAAAAACTGAATGGGGATTTCGGTGCCGATCAGCGCAAAAACAGCGTCGTTGGGAAGGCCCTGTTCACCATCCTTTGTGGTGAGAACGACCTCCTTTTCCTTTATTTCTTTAACCGTGCTTTCGAAGATGGGAGTGATTTTACCCTGTTCAACCAATTGGTTGAAGGCTGCCGTATTCCGCTCTTTGGGGCGGGAAAAGGCGGCTTTTCGATAGGAGAGGGTAACGTTGTTTCCTGTCTTTGCAAGCGCAACCGCGGCTTCGAGAGCGCTGTCCCCGCCACCGACCACCAGAATGTCCTGACCGGTGTGTTCACCCGGATCGATCAGGCGGGTATATACCTTGGGGAGATCTTCACCGGGGACTTTCAAGCGGCGGGCATTGCCCGTTTTACCGATAGCAACAATTACCCGGAGGGCTTTGTAGGTTGCCTGTGACGATTCCACAATAAAATAGCCATCGGTTTTTTCGATTTTTTTGACTGTCTCATTTTCTTTCAGGGGAAGGTTTTTGTTTTCGATGTTCCGATTGAATTCGTCAAGAAGCGTCTCCTTTGTCCCCTCGGAAAATTTCAGGTCCGATTTCATGGGCGGCTTCTCGGGTGTCACGTAGACCGGCTTCCCCGCGGGGAAATTGACAATGGTGTTGAATTTCTGAGACGACTCCAACACGATATGTCGAAACCCCAGCTCTGCCGCGTGAAGGCTCGCCGATATACCTGCCGGTCCGGCCCCTAAGATGACCAGATCGTAAATTTCCTTGCTTTTTTTGTCGTTTCGCTCCCCGGCAAACTGCTCATCTTGTGCAAGCCGTTCGATAATCTTATAGCCCGACTCGGCGGCGAGCTTGATAAGGGGAATGCCGGTCAGATCGCCGGCGCAGTAAATGCCGGGAACTGTCGTTTCGAATTTGTTTTTCAATTCCGGAAATCGGTCGACTGTTCCGGTGGGATTGTCTTTTTGAAGCCAGTTGAAATAGAATGATGGTAGTTTCATCGTATTAAAGAACAGGACATTGATGACGCTGATTCAGCCGATTTGCGCTGACTATGGAAATGCAGGTGATTGGAGTGTGAAATTTTATCCTGCTTTTTCATGAGGTATAACGGTAAACCAGGTCTTCTCGAGTTCTTTCCCCCTATAATTCAGATTAGCGATACTCAGCCCAATCAGCGTGATTGGTGTTCCATCCCTTCCTGTTACGCAAACAGCAGCAGGCTCAGGGCCATGACCGCCATGCCGGCGACCAGTCCGAAAGCGGCGATATGGTGTTCACCGTATTCCTGTGCCGCCGGCAGGAGTTCGTCTAATGAGATAAACACCATGATCCCCCCAACGGCGGCAAAGATAATACCAAACATAAAATCGTTGAATATGGCAAAAAGAAACATGTAACCGATCAGTGCGCCAACCGGCTCGGAGAGCCCTGATAAAAAGGAGTATACAAAGGCCTTTTTCCGGTTCCCGGTGGAATAATAAATAGGAATAGAAACAGCAATACCCTCGGGGACATTATGGATAGCGATCGCGATCGCTATGGGAATACCCAGTGAGGCGTCTTTCATGGCCGCCGTGAAGGTAGCGAGGCCTTCGGGAAAATTATGGATCGCAATGGCCAGGGCTGAAAACATTCCCATTCTGTAGAGCTTCGGGTTGGCTACGCCGGGTCCCTTTCTCATCTCTTCAACATGATGGGCTTCGTGGGGGTTTTCATATTTTGGCACCAGCTTGTCGATTAAGGCGATGAAAAGGATTCCGCCAAAAAAGGCGGCTGTTGTTGCCCAGTAGCCGTTCCGCTCGCCTAATGACGGTATCAGAGAATCCCGGGCTTTCTGAAAAATCTCGACAAAGGAGACATAGAGCATGACTCCTGCGGAAAATCCAAGTGACAAACACAAAAACTTCTCATTGGTCCGTCGGGCAAAAAAGGCCAGTGCGCTCCCGACACCCGTTGCAAGCCCGGCGAAAAGGGTCAGTCCGAAAGCAAAGCCAACCGTTGACAATTCCATAAAACAGACTCCGAAAATCTATCTGGAGTATCGAGCGCTCGAACAGGGGAGTGAAATCCACCCGTCCTCCGCTACTCCATTACTCCCTTTCTTCTCTTAATGCTTATACGAAGGTACATTTTTTTGATTGAAACGTTTTTTGATTTCGGTCATTCGATTCCGGTTGACGCCTAAATCGGATTTCCCGACTCGTGAGGCTGAACGGAAGTGAATGAGCTTGTTGTTGTCATCAAAACTGAATTCGACATCATCGACAAACCGCCAGACCATGGTGTTGAATTCAACATAAAGATAATTGTCGGTCTCGGCAATGATCGTTGTATTATACATCGAATTTACTACTTTTTTCAGCTTTTTCATGGCTTTTTCTTTGGAGCCCTCATAGGTGATCGGTTCCATACGGTGAACCGAATCTTGTGCCATGGTTGAAACGCAATTAGGGGTTGATGGACATGGTGCAAGATTTCCGGCGCCGTTACCGACATTGGCGGGGCGCCGGGCAGCGCAGCCGCCGAAAAAAGCACAGGCGGTTCCTAAAAAAAGGAATCGTTTAAAGGGCATGAACAGGTTCCTTCCATCTAACATAGTCTTCCATTGTATCGATATCCGCGCGGGGTTGTAATATGTGGCATGAATAGCCCCTGCTGTAGACAATTGTCAGGGTTTCGGTCAGTAGGTTCGACGCGCTCCAGTTTTTGGCGGAGAAAATATCGAGGCTTTCGGGATTCGCTCCTACAAGATAATATCCGCCATCGGTTGCGGGGCCGAAGGCGGTTGCGATATCCTGTTCCAGATACACAAAGGCCTCCCGGATATCTTCGGGCACAAGGGTGGGACAATCAACACCAATTGTGATGATATAGCGGTAGCCCTGTTCAATCAGGTGGAGATAGGCATTTCTCAGGCGGTCTCCCAGGGTTTCCCCGCTTTGCGCAAAAAAGGAGGCTGCCCGATCGAAATAGGGCCGAAGAGTATCGGGGGAGTTGTCACCGGTATAGGCAACATGGTAGTGAAAGTTCGACGCCACATTCCCGGTGATCGTTAAGAGTTCGTCATAGATTCGGTCCGCGGTTTCGCGTCCCTCGGTTTCGGCAATACGGGTTTTGGCATCGCCGGTCCCCGGTGTTTTAGCAAAAACAACAAGCGTACTGCTTTTATCCATAGTATCGTTCATAAAACCACTCACATTTATCACGAATTAAACCAAACCGTCTTCGGATTATAAATAGCAAAGATAATGCCACAACTTTCAGGAAGTTTCCCGCGTATCCCTTTTGTTGCCATCGACGGATCGAACTGATCGCTCCGCGGGGAATGAAAAGTAACGGACCGGTCTCGTTCATGCGGAAAGCAAACTCGATGTCTTCCATAAGCCGGTAAGCGGGATAGCGACTGTATAAAACATTTCGCCTGAAAAACTGGGCCTGATCGCCAAAGGAGACGCCGAAAACCAGGGCCCTGAAATTATTAAGGTACTCAACGGCGCGAAAATGCATGCGTGTGCTCTCGTAGCGCGCGCCAAAGGATCCACCTACCGCCTGTGGCCTTTGGTTGATCTTTTGTACAAGCCTTTTAAGAGAATCGGACATGAGTCGAGAGTCACCGTGAAGGACCAGGATGATATCGCCTGTGGCGTGTTTCAGGCCTTCGATGATCTGTATACCCCGGCCGGGGGCGGAATCAATGCAGGTCACCCCCGATAATTGTCCGGCAATCGCCCTGGTATTATCGCTGCTGCCGCCGTCAACAACGATGATTTCATTTATCACCGCCTGCTGGGATTTTACCGATTCTATACAGTGCCAGATTGAAGATTCTTCGTTGAGTACCGGTATAATTACCGAAAAACTCGAAACCGCTCCATATTCTTTTTTCATGCCGTTGTTCCCGGTAATCAGCGTCCAGAGCCAGACCGGAAAAAGGGGTATGAATTCGATGCCGAGCTGCAGGTCGTTCAACTCCCATGTCCCGATTTCCCAATACCGCCAGAATGTGGGGAATACCGCCGCGATAGTTATAAAAAGTGTCACCCACAGCGGGGAGTGATAGATAACCAGAAAGGGAGCGATTGCAACCAGATACCAGGGGTGAAGAGTTGGTGAACAGAGAAGGAATGCCGACAGAGCGAGAAAGAGTGCTCTCAGTTTTCCGGGAACCAGAAAGAAAATGCCGGTATAGATAATAAAAAAGAGCGCCCAGGACAACGCAGTTGATATCCCGGCCCCGAAAAGAAGCGAAAAAAGCGTATGGAAAAAACCGTTAAACCGGAAATTTACGGCAAAACGAAAGGGAACATCGGTAAAAGATACCCCCGGTCCGGTATAGAAAAACAGCAGCAAAAAGGGAATGAATACCGCGGGAAGATATTTGAAATTTTCTTTGCGAATCAAGAGCGGGAGAACGATCACCGGGATCGGCTTGACCATAATAGACAGGCCAAGAAAAAGGTACATCGGGAAAAAACGGTTTTTAACCATGAAAAGCAGGGAAGTGACAAAGAAAAAAACATAGACACTGTCAAGGTGGCCTTCACCTGCAATAAAGAGGATCACCAGGGGGTTGAAGGCATAGAAAAGAAGGTGCTTTTTGTTGATATCCAGATGTGTCACCAGGGACACGAGAATGAACAGGGTGCCAAGGTCGAAAAGAGTAAACAGGATTTTAAATGCCGCCGGTGTGGCGGAAAAAAAAGATACTCCGGCAAAGAGGATCTGGGCGACCGGGAAATAGATTGTCGGGTAGTCTTTATGGTTGATCAGGTCCCACCAGGGAGTACGGAGGTATTCCAGTGAGGGTGAATCGGGAGCGAGAGCAAAGGGATTAAAGCCCTTGAGCTGAATATATCCTTCCCATATATACCGATAGATATCATCATTGGCGGGAAAATCGAGCATAATCAGGCGGGATGTTACGGCAACAAAAGCCATGAGCGGAAACAGGCCGTTTTTCGGCCACCAATTCCAGGCGCCGAACATGCCGGCAAACATCAGAATATAGGGAATGGCAAAGAATATACCGCCTCTGCCCAATGGACCGCCTAAAGAAAGCCAGACTGTGGCGGCAATAAAAAGAGCTGAAGAAAAACAGATTCCCATCCAGTTAATTGGTTGTTCCGGCTGAGGCGGTAAAGATGAGATGTTTTCCTCTATCTGCAAATGTCAACCCCGGTGCTCTGTTCCATTAGTTTGTCGACTGCATTCCTTAGAAAGCTACGGTCATAGTAATTTTTGTCGACAATTTTCCCGTTCCAGGCAGCGATATCGAGATCAATAGTGCGGGGGCCGTTTTTATTGGATGTTCGTTTGCGTCCCAGCCGATTCTCGAGTGTTTTAAGATAATGTCTGAACTCCGGCCGCTCCAGTGATGTATTCACCAAAAAGGCGCAGTTGATAAAATCGGGCTGATTTGCATATCCGATTGGTTTTGTCCTTGTGAGCAGTGTCGTTTTCTCGAACCTGTGATCCCGGGCAAGCATCCGGCGTGCTTCATCGATATGAGCATAAGGAGATATGTTGGATCCAACGCCGATAATTACCTGATTCATTAGCCTTCTCTTACCGCTTCCATTTCAACTGAAACCGAATCTGCAAACCTGAGCGCATGAGGCTTATCAACCTTTACTCTGGTCTTTAGTACTCTGTCGTCTTCCATGATAACGTCAATAATCGATGACGTCAATTTTTCTAAAAGGAAAAATTGCGAAGCTTCAACCACCTCGGTAACCCGCCGCTTGATTTTTTTATAATTAATCGTTTTTTTCAGACTGTCGGTGGCAACTGCCTCGGATGCATCGAATTTTAGAACAATATTGATTATTATTTCCTGCTTTTTCTCCCGTTCCCATTCGTTGGCGCCGATAATGGTTCGCAAGGCTAAGTTACTTATTCGGATTGTCGCTTTTTTCATGTGCTTTCCGATCGCATGCTGATTGTTGGGTAATTCTCAAAATATATATTTGCGCAATTCGATACAGACTGTTGTATAGAAATACACTTGTGTTGGGGGCGAAGGTTGAGACCGGAAGTCGAATAACATGAAAAATCAACCGTCCTCATTTATCCGCAGCCTCGTTAGAGGCGGCATATCTGTCGTCTTTTCTTATCCATTTGGCCTTGTTTTTGCAATAGCATTGGTTAAGACAGGAGGGCATTGTGAAACAAAAGATACATGAAACAGTCAGGCTGTTCATCGCAGTCGGGTTTCTCCCTGCTTTTCTTCTGGTTGGGGGATTGCAGCTAAAATCGCAGGGCGAAAGCGCTGGTTTGCACGATGAGGTTGGGGGAATTGAAATGGCGGCGCTTACCTTTGGAGCGGCAACGGTGCAGAAAAACCGGGCACTTTGCCCGTGCAGCGGTCCGGCGGGGGCCGGCCGTATGCAGTATATGACCATGGAAACAAGAGGTGAATCGGAAACAATACAGACCCGCGGCACTCATTTGCCGGTACTCCTTGAAAATATCGGAAAAAGAGAACATGGGAAAAAGAGGAATGTTTCAAGAAACTCCCGTGTTATTATATGGTAAACTATTATTCTGATTATAGAACGCCGATGACGCCAAATTGGCTGATTATCGCCAATTTTTTTGATATTTTTATATTTCTGATCGGCGAATATCAGTTTGATCAGCGTAATTAGCACTCTATTTTGGACAAGACTGTTGATGAATATTAAATGTCAAAATGACCTTTCAGTGTTTTAAGTGAAATGTATTATTTTTCATAACGTTTGTTGGGCATACAAACATGCCGGCATAAAAAAAGACACAACCACATAACCATAACGGATATCTATGAGCGCTATTGGATCCTACACAAGACTGGAATACGAAAACACCCCGATCTATATCAATCCCGATTTTCCCGACTGGTTTGTTCCGAACTCTCGGGCGGATCATATCTTGCGGTATCTCATCTCGGGTCATTCGGTTGATGAAGCCTGCGGTCATTTTTCAAAAAATTCCAGAGGCGCTTCGCATCGTGTACGGCATGATATAGAATCGCTTGTAAACCGTCTTCGCGACGGCTGCGGTGAGCCGTATCAGGGAAGAGGACGCTATCATACACTCAAGGGATTGAAAGAGTGCTGGATCCATATCACCAACAAGTGCAACATGGCCTGTTCTCACTGCATGTTTTCATCGAGCGGCCGGTCCGATGAAATCTCGCTTGACCGTTCGGTAGTTCTTACGGCTATCGATCAGGCGATTGCTTTGGGTGCGACGGTCGTTTACTTTACCGGTGGTGAACCGTTCGTGTATCCCGATTTTACCGGTATCTGCGACCATATCCTCATGAATGAAAACACCCATGTTGTTATATTGACCAACGGTAGAGACCTTTCGGCGCATGAATCCTGGTTGCGTTCGGTACCTCCGGGAAGGGTCCATTTTCAGGTGAGTATCGATGGCTCCCGGCAAAATCATGAAAAGATCCGGGGCAAAGGCACTTTCGGCGAAGTGCTGGAGTCGATCGGTTTTCTGAGGGCTATGGGGTTTCCGGTCACCATTTCCATGGCGGTTACTGAAGATACCGTCGGGGACATGGAAACAATGGTCGAGATCGCTCACCAATCGGGAGTGCAAAGCATCCATTTCATGTGGCTCTTTGCGCGGGGGCGAGCGGGTGAGGGTCTCACTGTTCCTGTCGCTCTGCTCCTTGACAATCTCATTGCCGCTTATGAACGGGCAAAGAGGAGCGATATTGTTATCGATAACATGGAAGTCATCAAATCACAACTGTTCACTATTCCCGGTACCCGCCACGACCTGAGCAACGCGGCCTGGCAGAGCCTGGCAATCGCACCAACCGGCGATATATATCCTTCACCGGCCTTGATTGGGATCGAAAGCATGGGGGCCGGACTTCTTAAGGATGGGATCGAGAAGGTTTGGCGAACAAGTGCCGTGTTCGGGCAGATACGGGAAGCGAGTGTCGGGTTCTGTGACCGGTTAGGCGGTGATCCCCTGAAATATCTGATCGGTGGTGGTGATGTCGATCATAGTATCCATGCCGGCGGTTCACCGGTAGGGCACGATCCCTACATGAAACTGTATAATGGTATTGCTCTGTATCTGATTGCCGAAATCGCCCGGGAGTATAACTCAGGGACTCGTCCGGGATTTTTATGCAGAATGGGTGAGTATGTGTATGAGTGCACCGAAGAGAGTGGGCCGGTCAACTTTACCCATTCAAACTGTGTCCAGTCGATATCCGGCGCCGATGGTCACGGGTTGGTAAAGCAATTCTATTCGAGCGCCGCCGAGGAGGTGAATGAAGACATTGTCAATCCGGTCGGTTACCGCGAGGAGGAGATCGATCACATTCCCCTCGGGTCCCGTGTCCGCTCCTATGGCTGCGGAAGTCCTGTTTTGGAATGCGACCTTCAGGAGGGCGAGACCCTGGTCGATCTCGGTTCCGGTACCGGGGTAGAATGTTTCATTGGCGCTAAAAAGATCGGGCCGTCGGGGAAAGTATACGGAATCGATATGGCCGATCCTATGCTCGAGCGGGCAGAAAAGGCCCGCGTGGAGGTGGCACAAAAACTGGGTTACGATATCGTGGAATTCAAGAAAGGGTTCCTCGAAAAATTACCTCTGCCAAAGAATTCGGCAGACTGTATTATCTCAAACTGTGTGATCAACCTGACCGCCGATAAAAGGAAAACATTCCAGGAGATTATGCGCATTCTCAAACCGGGCGCCCGCATTTGTATCTCCGATATCGTGTGTGATCGTGACATCCCGCTTGACATGAAATACAATGCCAAACTGCGGGGTGAGTGTATCGGGGGGGCGATGAAACAGAATGAGCTTTTTGCCATGCTCGAAGAACTGGGTTTCGAACAGCTCTATGTCAACAAGCGTTACCTCTACCGGAAAATCGAATCTCTCCCCTTTTTTGCGGTCACCTATACGGCATATAAACCGGCTTTGGAGAAAAGAACCAAAACTCTTATGTACCGGGGACCGCTCCACAGTGTTTCCCTGGACAATGGTGCCGGTTTACGACGGGGAGTGACGACCACGATCGAAGTTCCAGCTTCATTCACTCCCGATGAAACCTCATTTTTTCAATTCGATAGTGAAGGGAATGTCGAGAATGTTGTACAGCATACATCATGCGGGGTATTTATCGCCCCCGACCGGGAAGTTTCACAAATAAGTAAAAACAGCACTGGTCATTATTCGAGTGGTTGCTTTGTCTGCGGCAAAAAGCTGGTTTATTCGAGTGAAAACCAGACCCGGACATGCTATTTCTGCCGGAAAGAGTTACGCTCCAATGCGGAATGTATTGAGGGTCATTTTGTCTGTGATTCCTGTCATAGCGCCGATGCTCGGGGGATAATCCGCACGATGTGCACAGGGGCGCCTGAAAACGATATGATCGCACTCTTCAACCGCATCCGTGAGCATGCATCGATTCCTGTTCACGGCCCGGAACATCATGGCCTGATTCCGGGAGTTATCCTGGCTGCATACCGGAATGGGGGAGGGCATATCGTTGATAATGAGATCATTACCGGAATCGAGCGCGGGAGCAGCATTGCAGGCGGGGCCTGTGCATTCCTGGGTGTCTGCGGCGCGGCGTCCGGGATAGGGACCGCATTCTCGATTATCCTCAAAGGCACGCCCTATAAAGGCGAGGTGCGGCAGATTGTACAAAAGGTAACCGCTCAAGTCTTGCACAAAATTGCCGCCTACGATGCCCCCCGGTGCTGCAAACGAGACGGATATCTGGCGCTTACCGCCGCCGTAGAACTCTCGGAAAAGTATCTTCCCCAAAAACTCCAGGCCGGTAATTCCCCGTGGTGTACCCAGTACAAGGAGAACAAGGAATGTATCGGCAAAAGATGTCCGCTGTGGAAGAATGTCGATAATGGATGAGGACAGCAAAAAGAGCTTGACGATAACGATAAAAATCCCGACAAAAGAGAAAAAAGCATGTATGTTTCTGTATTGTCTTTGGCCCCCCAAGTGTGGGGGGCGGGCGAAGCCCGGGGGGTTGGGCTTTCAGGAAAAGCATTTCCATAGCTGGTTTCAAGGCATAGACCCGACCGTGGGAGGAAACAGTCCCCCAGCCCCTTCCCTAAACAATCATAAGTGAACTATTATTCCCCCTCTCTCATCTTCCCCAGCATTCGTTTCAGCCAGGCTCGCGAGACGATTCCGGCGATAGTGTTTGCGGTAAGGATAGCCGCGAAAATGCCGGGGATTCCCCATAGTTTCGAACCGAGCAGTGCTGCGGGGATAAGGACCACAAAGGAACGTATTATTTCCAGTCCGGCTGAGTGGAGCGAATTGTCAAGAGCATTGAGCGAAGCCCAGGAGAATTGGTGCATTCCAAAAAAGGCAAAGCTGGCGGGTACGATCATGAAATAGCGTGTCGCAACCGAAACTACGTCATTGTCGGTATTGAAAAGAACGGCAATAGATTCTCCTGCAAAATAGAGGATTAAAAAAACGACCCCGCCCCAGAGCAGGGAAAATCTCATGCTGTATTTGATACCCTTTTCGATACGATTGAAATCACGGGCGCCGAAATTCTGGCCGATAAAGGGTCCCAGGGAGACCGATAACGCAAAGACAAGGGTAAGACTGAAAGCCTCGACCCGGGTAGCGATACCGTATCCGGCCACGGCTTCGGGACCATACCCGGATACAAGGCGGGTGACGATTGCAATTGTAAAGGGGATGAGCACATTGGATGCCGCGACCGGAAGCCCTGTTTTCAGCACCCGCCACCAGGAAGTGATAAGCACCGGCAGTTGAGCAAAGGGCGATGCGAGCATTTGTTCTCTGAAATGGAGAATACTCAATGAAATGGTAAGGGTGCATGCTCTGGCAATGACCGTAGCAAGGGCCGCTCCGGCGAGTTCCAGGCGGGGGAACGGGCCGATTCCGAATATCAACAGCGGATCCAGAATGCCGTTGATCGCAACGGCGATAAGCATGATAATACTGGGTGTTTTGGTGTCGCCGGTCGCCCTGATCGCATTGTTCCCGACCATGGGGACCACAACAAAAACCATGCCGAAATACCAGATACGCATGTATTGCTTTACAAGGTGTATGTTGTCCGGCGTCGCGCCCAGGGAAAAGAAAACCGGCTCGATTGTAAACAAACCGATCGTAACAAGCACGGCAACAAGCGTAACCGAAAGGGTCAGTGAATCGGTGGCCAGCCGGCGGACCTTTTCGTGGTCGCTCTCACCGATTGCCCGGGAAATGGTAACGACAGCACCCACGCCGAGGCCAAGGGCAAAGCTTGCGATAATCATAACCACCGGAAAGGTCAAAACCATTGCAGCAAGTTTCCGGGTTCCCAGTTTTGCCACATAAAAGGTATCGATCAAATTGAACGCCATCATGGCGATTATGCCGACCAGCATGGGAGCGGCAAGGTTGATAAGCGTTTTTCCGACGGGGCCTGAAGTCAGTTTTGCGGAGCGAACGTTCATTGACTCTTTTCGCATGTCCTATCGCCGGCCGACCGACCGGGCTATTTTTTCTCCAACACTTTTCGCCCACTTTTTGACATTATCATAGTTCCGGTAATCGGCACTCTTTTCTTTTTGGCTTTTTACAATGATTTTATATAGGATTGGAAGCCTCTCAATTTCGAGCGCACCGGCAAATGTTGCGGTCTCAAAGGGAGAAACAATCGATTTGGGCCCGTCAAAATAGGCTTCGGCGGTTTTCCGGTTTTCTTCCGTATCCTCTTTCATCAAAAGACATACGCTGAAAAAAGCAACCGGGATCGATTGAAGCGCCGTTTTGTTTTTCCGGATAAATTTCATTGCAGATCTCAGCCACCGTCCCATGTAAATCCCGCTGCCGATAATGACCCCTCTATAAGAAGAGACATCGGTAACTTTCGAAACATGAATAATATCGGTTTCATAACCACTCTCCCGGAGCGCTTCACTAATCGCGACTGCAATCTCAGCAGTACTCCCGCTCTTGCTTGCATAGGTAACAAGTATTTTTTCCGCCATATCACTATTCCTTATCTGTTTCTTTGTCTATTACCATTGTCTCAATCAAAAGCCGGATCAGGCACCGCCAGTTCATAGCTCCGGCTTTTATGGGAAAAGGCGGCCATGACCCAGAAATAGGCGCTGCGGACGCCGGGCATGGCCATGGTCGGATGGTACCCTCGGGGAATGATAACGCAATCCCCCGATGATACCGGATAGATTCTGTCGGGGGCGCCGGGCGTTTCATAGCCCACATGAAGCGCGAATTTTGGTGACGGGATATCGAAATAGGCGTAAATTTCTTCGAGGTCCTTTTCGTGCTGATGGGGCGGCCAGCTTGTCCAGGCACCGTCATCGCCGATGGTAAACCCGGTAATAAGCCGTGACGCCGGCATTTCCTGGTTCACCGCCATGAACACCGACCGCCGATAGGGTGGAGTGCCGTGAATCTGGCGGATCTCACCCAGTGGAAGCTCCGGATCGTATTTCCGGACAAAAAAATCACCAACCCCTTCACAAATACTTCCACCAATGTAGCATATCGAAGCTCCTCTGGAGACGATTGTCGCTTTCCTTTTCGACGGTATATAAAAGGAGTCGAGTTTCGAAAGGGTATAGGAACGGGAATCGACCGTTACTTCAACAGAGCCGTCAATCACCCCCACACTTAGTTCCAATGAATTGTCGTAGAGATGGTGCTCTTTTTTGTCTTGCAGGTTGAGACGAAACATCCAGGTGCAGACACACGCCGAGTTTTCGGGGGTGACCACGGTATGAAACCCCGGCGTGTCGGGGCTCGAATATTTCCAGTTACTTTGGGAAATCATTAATTAATCCTCCATGTTACCCAGGCTCCAATCGCGGCAATATAAAAGGGGGCTTCGGATAAAATGTTGAAAAGGGTCGAGCGGGTACGATGGTTTTTTTCGTGCCATCGAACAAAGACCATCATGTATACAATCGCCGGGAGCTGAAAGAGCAGCGATATATCACCGTGAGAATACTTGCCGAAATCAGTGATAGCCATAATCGCCGAGTAGCATACCGTGATGATGAGGCATGCCCAGATCATCCGGTGAATACCTTTTTTGACCCGTTTTTCTCCCATAATGGTGACCAGCGTCTCCCGTCCCATGATCCGGTCGCCTTCAATGTCCCGAAGGTCGGCCATGAGGGAACGGAGGAATGCCAGAACAAAGATCCATCCGAACACAAAGACAGTCGATTTGGTAAACACAAGCTGATTTCTGATTGCATGGGGAATAAAGGTTGCCAGTATTGCCCATGCCAGGGCGACAAAGAGGTCCCGGGAAGTGGGAACATCTTTGAGATTGCTGTATTTGAATATTCGTCGAAGAGGCAGAGGGACAATCGTGATATGATACAGTGCGCCCAGGGTGGTTGAAAAGAGCATGAGATAAAAAAGCGACAGATTGATTGTCAGACTTGCTGCCAGAAGAAGGGCGATGCTTATTTCGGCAATCAGGAGGATCATGGTCTTATGGCTTTGGTAGAATTGATACCTGCTGATACCCAGGTGCTGGGTTATTTCGATACTGGTCATGCTGTTGACAAGATAGATCGAAAGGAAGTAGAAGAACACGACAACACCACCGAGAGCAAATTCTTGCAGGGGCAGATCGATCCGCTGGATCGTGCAGGATGCATAATAGGCGGCGGTTGCACCCGCGGCGATAAAAATGTTGAAAATAGCACAGAGGTCAAGAACCCTTTTGACCCGGTCCTTAAGGGTCTTCTTTTTCCTGTGGGACATGAACTGAAGGTAGTCGACTACCCGCTTGATCATCCATTGCGGGGTCGATGCTCCGGCGGTGATGCCGACCGTATTGCAGTGTTCCAGTGCGTCGATATCGAGTTCTTTTTCAGATTCCACATGCTGCGTGGGAGTGTTGCATGCGCTGCTGATTTTTGCCAGACGTTGGGTGTTGGCGCTATTCTTACCGCCCACCACAATCATGGCATCAACCATGGATGCAATCTCTTTGGTTTCGGTCTGACGGCGTTTGGTAGCGGAACAGATTGTCTTTTTGACCACCACTTGTTGCTCCTTGAACCGTGTTCTGGCCCTGGCTGCGATATCATCAAAAAGCTCCCGGTCGAAGGTCGTCTGAGAAACCAGGCATACTTTCTCTGTAGGGGGAATCGAATCGATATCAGAGGGAGATTGGACTAAAAGGCCCCGATCTCCGGCATAGCCCATCAACCCGATAACCTCAGCATGGCCTTCATCCCCGGTTATGATAATGGTATATCCGAGTTTGCGGTATTTTGTAATTACCCGATGGACTGTTTTTACTTTCGGGCAGGTACCGTCAATGATCTCATGCCCTTTGCTCCGAAGTTTGGTTTCCGAATGTAGAGGAATGCCGTGGGCGCGGATAATGATCGGCGCCTTTTTGAGGGGGCTGTCGTTATCGAGTTCGGTGACCCCCCGGGAGTTGAGCATCTCAACGGTTTGTCTGTTATGAATAAGCGGACCGTAGGTATAGACCGTTTCGTTTTCTTTCCGGGAATGGTCGATTGCAAGGTCGACAGCCCTTTTCACTCCCATGCAGAATCCGGCTGTCTCGGCGATAATGACTTTCATGATCCTGTGAAGATTCTATGTGTGAACAATAATTGTTATGCATGAAAATAAATGATTTGCATTCACTCTTATCGAACACAGGACATCGACAGGTGTTGATGGAGACAGTATTCATCCGGTTCGGTTCTCAAAAAGAACAATATGGCTGAAAAAAGTCGTATACAGCTTAACACATTCATCGAGAGATTTTTCGAGGAGAGGGTTTTCGGGCCGGTCCGCAAAAGAGGGGAAAGCACTTTCTTTATACCTGCGGGGATTAAAAAGTCCATGCATTCAAAAAGCGCATAAGCCATTTTTAGACGTATGAGTAATGATGTCATAACGGTTGCCGGTTTATCGAAAAGCTTTGACGGGAAGTCTGTTCTCGAATCACTCAATCTTGATTTGGGGGCTGAAACCGTGTATGGCCTGGTTGGATTGAACGGTGTGGGGAAGACGACGCTCATCAGGTTGCTTTTAGGCCTGCTTCGCGCCGATTCGGGGCATATCGATATTTGCGGTCACGATCCCTGGAATCATTCCCCGCAATTTTACCGTCAGGTAGGGGCCGTGCTCGAGCATGATGGTTTCCGGGGGAATTTGACCTTTGATCAAAACCTGAAATTCTTCGCTCGTGCGAGGGGTATTTCCGATGATACCGTTGCTCAATATCTCGAAACTGAATGGAGCAATTGGGAGCTTGTGGGATCGAAAAAACGGGTCAAGTTTTTCTCCCGGGGTCAGCGGATGCAATGTGCATTGTGCCGGGCCTTTCTGGGATGGCCGAAGGTGTGCTTTTTGGATGAGCCGACGGTAGCGCTCGATATGGAAGCCTACGATCATTTCTGCAGGCTGGTGCAACGGGCAAAGGAGCATGGATCCGCGATCGTTATCAGTTCCCATCATCTTGAAGCCATTGAAGCACTCTGCGACCGGATCGGTATACTCCAGGACCACCACCTTTCGGAATTGGCCAATGAAACCGGATCTTTGGGGCAATGGGCACTGACCACCGATAACCGGCCCGAATATGGAGAGATTATCCGTCGGATTACGGGTTCCGGAGTGTCCTATACCGACGGGAAATGGCATTTTAATTCGAAAAATCAGAAAAAAGACATCCCTCTTCTGGTCGCCGAACTGGTTGCGCACGGATGTCCGGTATATGAAGTTAGACCGGTTGAAAGAGCGTTTCGGGAAACCATAAAGAAAGCTTATATAAAACCATGAAAAACCTTGCACTGATTGTCAGGAATGAGTTCGCTAATTTTAAAGGCAATGATCCCGGCTTTTTTGCGGTTTACGGGATCATTGTTCTCATTTACAGCGCAGTGTTTACTTCAAATGCACTTCAGGGGGGCGGCGAACAGAGCATTCTCTGGTGGATCTTTTTTTCGGTGGTTGCTACCGGTTCATTTCTGGGATCTGTTTTTATCGTAGAACGTCTGAAAGGATCATTTGAGATTTTACTTACCTGTGGTTTGGCCCGGCATAGTATCCTTCTGGGAAAAATATTGTATATCGTTATAATGTCGTTATTTATGGGCCTCTGTCCCTTTGCCTTATCGCTTCTCTGGACCGCGCTTCTCGACCGCAGCGCCCTGACAATCAACTGGACCGGGCCCATACTCTTTGTGGGGGCATCCTTTATGAATGCAACCTGTGCTTCATGGCTCACCCTTCGTCTCGGAAATCCCCGGTTGGTGCATTTTGTTAATTTGTTGATGCTTACCTTTGTTGTTACTGTTTTTTACCTGTTCCTCCTGAATGTTTTTGTTCTTTTTGGGGTAATGATTCTGATCGGTATCCTTTTCCTGTTTCTCGGCTTTCGCGCCTTTGAAAGCGAAAAAATAATCCAGCCGATCAATTGGTAACCGCCCTGCCGGCGCAGGACGCCTTGGGGAAAAACAGAGTTGCTCCCTCTGCCTTCAGACTTGTGACCTTCGACTTTCGCCTTTTGAGTCCCGTTCTTCCGACACAACACTTCCAAGATGGGAAACGATAAGGCTTTCAATATCCCTGTAGACCACCATGAAAAAGCGGCGGAATGAATGAATCGGTGATCTGAATAATCCTTTGAAGAGCGGTATGGTTTCTTTGCGTACCAGATCGGGAATATGGGGAAATAGTTCGACAGCCAGAACGCCAGCATCCAGTGCATATTCTTTGCCTCTGAATAATTTTCGTAAACCACTAAACAGCGCGTAGTGAAATTTTACATGGGTGAGAGCAAAGGAGAGCTGAAGCCAGGTCCAGAGTCGAAGCCATTGGGTGAGGGCGGCATGGACACCTTCATGGGTGACAAAGGGAACTGATTCGATACGGGTTCCAAACGAAAAGAAGAGATGGAGGGCTCCGATAAAAATAAAGAGGAGCCAGAATTTCGTTATTGGCGAAATAAGAACCTTTATCGAGCCTTTTACAATAAATTGTACTGCTATCGTTGTGCCTGCCGCAAGGATGGCGAGAATCCAGGGTATATCGATAAATAAAATACCGATGCAGTAAGTGATAATCCCGGCAGCAGCGGTGAGATTGCCGGGGGATATTTCATGATGGACGATTTTTCGTTCAAAATCCGGATGTTCTTGTATACTTGTCTGGTCAATAACCCTGAGCATAAACAGAGCGACGATCCCGACAAGGGCGCCGAAAACAATGGCGGCACCGGTCATGAAAGGGAGCTGATAAAAAAGAAAGAGATTCCGGGCCATGAGAAAATAGACCATGATAAGCTGGCCGGCGTTATGAAACAGTGCTCCGATGATACTGACCCCGATAATGCCTAAAAGCTTCCTTTTCCCGAAAACACGCCACGAAAGGCCCATCATGAGAACCGCCAGCGTGCTTCCGCCGAGACTGAGCGACAAAGTCAGGAATGAAAATCCGAAATAGAAACCCACGGTCCAGATACGCAGAAGTGAAAGGAGAATCGACTCGGCAAGACCGTACTTGAGTATCCAGATAACCGTTATGCTGTTGGCAAGTCCGGGTTTGAGCCAGGGAAAGAGCGGGATACGGGGGATGAAAAATTCGAGAAAATTGAGGCTGATGGCCGCTAACAGAAGGGCCGTGCGCTCCAGGGTCATTGCTCCCGTATCGTCACTACCGGGCGATTGCATCGGGCCCCTTGTCTTCTGATGACGATTCTATCTGTACCAGAATATGATTTGGTGCGCATACAATCTGTTGCCCAACGTTGCTGACTGGTGTTGCGGTAACACAAATCTGCTTGCTGCAGGTGGATTTCTCAACCGATACCCGGCTGTTATGGATATGCACCGAAACATCACCGATTTCACCATGTACCGTGAACCGCTTATCAGCTTCAAGCGGATATCGGGCGATAACCCGATTGTCCCGGTAAACAGCCACTGTTGAAGGAGCATAGGATTTCATCAGAGGTATAAATGCCACGGAGACTAAAAGAAGCGCTCCAATTATAACCAGATCGATAATTCCGAATGTTCGATATTTCATTGATAACTCTTGCGTTTTTTGAAAAATAAATGTTTCTTGCACTAGTTATTCGTAGATAGTATACTTTTTGTTGAAAGGAAAAATAAAATGGCCCAAAGCGATATCGTTTTTTCCCGCACAACAAAAAAGTTCGGCGGCAGGCCTTCGAAAGGAAAAGGGAAGGGCAATCGTTATTTTATCTCGATTCAGCTCTGGCTGGATTTTTTAGCTGTCGCTTTCATTGCGATTATCGTCGTAAATAAGTATTTCGAGGTGTTCTGAAAATAGAATGGTAGCCTAGCATACCGGATCATTCCCCTGCAGGTGAATAGTTCATCCCGCTCAACTCAGCAGGATCACTCCATCACTCAACTCACCGCGTCATTCATGCTGCCCGAGTGTGTCTGGAACATTCCCGGCGTATTCAACAACCGTTTTCGCATTATACAAATACATCTGTGTTGCAAGATAAATAACCATGCGGTGGGTGCTGTCGCTCCATTCCCGATAGGGTGCGGAATGGTCTTTTTTGATGTCAAACAGTCCTACCCGATAGACGGTTTGCGGGGGGGCGAGCTTTTCCGCCATGAGATCGGCAATATAAAGCGCATCCCTGCGGACCACGGTATCCAGTGAGTCGGCGGGAAAATGCATGGTTTCAATTTCATACCGGTGGTAATTATTGTTATTGTCAAAATAGAAGGTCGTGGGGAGCTGTTTTTTGCCCCAGGTAAAATCATTAACCAGAATACAATCGGGAGCATCTACAATTTCATTGCTGTAATATTTTTTAAATAGATGAATAAATGCATTTCTGTTGATTCCAAAGGGTATGCCGGTAATATCATAGGGGGAGAGAGGATTATGTTTCAGTTCCCGGGCAACCATCAGGGATTCGGCAATCTCATTTTCCCGCCGAATGCTGTCCCGCACCCGGACAGCTTCTTTTTCCTTACGCTGCTTTTCCAGGGCCCGTCGCCAGTGGTATACCATGCACGGAAGAATATTCGTTGTTGTATCGCCTGTGGAATCCCGATACGCATTCCGGAGTACGGGGTACTCTACCGATTTTATCCAGTGATTCATCTGTTTTTTCCACATAAGAATTATGGAAAGGTTGACATCTCTGTTATCACCGGTACATTTGTTGTATTCGGTTCGATATTTGTTTTCGAGTTTCCGGATATACTGCTCATCTTGCGATTCATCAACCCCCCAAAGCACGGTTGTACCCAGGAAAATTAGTGGGAATACACATTTTCGTACGCTCATACGCTTTGTCCCTTGTCTTGCACTATCGAGCAATGTTCAGCTCGTACCTTCGTGACTTGTTGTGTTCCTCGCTCCTCAGTCGCCGATAAATTGTGACGCCCAGCTTCTTACAATTTTACCATTCAGAACATGGAATCGTCGAAGGTTTCGAAGTGTTTCGGAGCTGAAATTGGAAAGGGGGATCCAGACAAGCCGCTTTTTCAGCCTCGCGGCTATGCGTTTAAGGCGAACATTCGGTTTTTTGGGAGCAATAAATGCCACGGTTCGATGCTCGCTGAACAGCAGGACACCATAGGTGAGTTGTTCGGTCAGATTTTTCAGAGGAAGTTCTGCGGTAATTTCAAAGGCATTGGGAATTATCCGGGGGGGATAAAGGAGCGAGAGACCGCCGTAATGGGAACGAACGATTCCCGGTCCCACAACATCATCAAAGGGATCGGTTGCAAAGAACGTGAGGGTTGATTCCTGCTCGTGTTCGGCATACCAGGTCGCCTTATGGGGGTATTTCTCATCGTGTCCGCTGTCGAAAATAATAATGACGGTATCGAGTTCGCCCCGTGAGGGCGGTATCTCTTTTATGTAGATGTCGCCGGTGTGCCAGTTGCGGAGTGTTTCCCTGAAATCGATCCCGTCTTTCACCGAAACGACAAATTTTTCCGACCGAATAAGATCTTCGTTCATCATGCGGATCGCTTTGTTCCGGAGATGGCTATTGAATTCTTCGATTTTACGATCTTCGGGAAGATGGGAGCACATCCCTGCCGGATTCCATCGATATCGGTACTTTTTCTTCTGGAGTTCCGATGGTTCGGGTTTGATATTGAGTTTTTGCCAGTAGACCGGCAGATCTTTGAACAGATTGACCGCCTGATGAACCGTGGTATCGTTGGGGAATACAATTTTATCGATGCCGACTCCCAGCGATTGCTGTGCCTGTTCGAGAGGGAGAAAGGGATAGTATTTTGCGCTTTTCAGAATGCGGACCGCATAGGAATTCCCGCCGATTCCCCTGGCTGCCGTCACAATGTCGAAAAGGGAGGGGATAAACATATCTGCCATGACGGTCAGGTTACGCAAAAAAGTGAGACCGCAATGGATACGGGCCGGAGAGAGTTCGATGATATTATCTTTGTTGCTGTAATAGTCATCCCTGGTTTCTCTGAAAAGGTCTTTGATCGTATCGATAACCTGCACTGCAGGGGCGAAAGGATCCTGGCGTTCCTTTTCGAATTTTCCGGTAATAAAGGGCAATTCGCCAAGGGCAAAGTAGAGATGGTCCGGATTGACATATTCCCGTCGGCCCTGATATTCTACCGGTGAGGGCGGTGTATAATTATAAGAATATTCCTGATTATAGTGTTCAATAATGCCCGTTACATGACGGAAATGGATTACCGCACAGATCTTTTTATGTGATGATTCCAGGTCGTGAAGCCGATAGGCAATGTAACGGCATGCCTGGTCGTCTTTGGATATCGCGTGCTGTTCGATCACCTGGATACACAGTGATGAGTAGGCGTCGATACCCATTATTTCGCTTCCGTGAGGATCGGGGATGTGCGGCAAGGGGGTTGGTTGTTCGATTATCGGATAACCGATGCAGTATCCGGGGATATGACGTTGTCTGCTCTGCCTGAGTCCTTCAATGGCTGCATCACAGGGATCGGTGGGAACAAAATATACCGGATCGGTAAATTCCGATGCAGTCACAGCAGAAATAAAAGGGAGATCATCAACAGCATCGATCAGCGATTCATTAAATGATGCAGGGATATCGACCGCAATACAGTCGCAGGCATGCCTGGAGCAGTGTTCACGAATATACCGGGAAAAATAGATACTCCCGTGAAGAAAGGGGATCAGTGTTATTGAATCGGACAGCTTGATCATCAGAGAATACCTGGTGAATCGGGATTGAGATCATCGTTGTCGGGGAAGAAAAAGTCGCCCAGTCCCATGCCCGGGTGCTGTTTCCCCGAAGCTTTCCGTTTTGCCGCGAGGCTGTCGAGGTCCAGAGCTTCTTTGCCTAAAATCTGTTTTATCGAATTTTCGAACAGGCCTTTGATATTGGCGTCAGGATTATTTTCCCGTTGCTTTAATGTATACCGTATTGCATTGATTCCGTCACGGATAGAGTAGGGGAGGTCAAGTCCGTGGGCCTTTTGAAGAAAAGAGACGCAGATATCGAGGACGTTCCTGCTTGTGAATGGAAGGTTATAGGAGAGGATTTTCAGTTCGTCTTCCCGTGATGGAAACCCGAGTTCGATACCCGGTTGAAGCCGGGACATAATATAATCGGGTATTTCAAAGGTGGAAGAGTCTTCGTTCATGGTAATTGCAGCCCGGAATTCCTTATGTGCCGTAACAACAATACCGGCAACCACCGATTCGACCATACGCCGATTGTCGAAAAGGCCGGCCAGAGATGCCCATGATTTTTCCGACATCCGGTTGCCTTCATCGAGAATAACAATGCCGCCGGTGATTGCTGCCGAGAGAAGCGGGCTGGCATGATAAGATATCTTTCCTTTTTCCGAGAGTACCGGTGTTACAAGAAGGTCTTCAGGACGGGTATCTGAAGTGCACTGCATGATATAGACATCCTGCCCCCGCTGGCTGGCTGCGGCCATACCAAGGGTTGTTTTTCCTGTGCCGGGATAGCCGATAATACGGGGGGTTAAGGGGAGGTCTTTATTGTCGACGATCAGCCAGCAGGCGAGGATCTGACGAAGCGGTTCATCCTGACCAATCCACTCAATCGTACTATCAACAGGGTTGGAAAGCACAAGTTCGATGTCATTAATAGTTACTTTTTTCATTTCACCGTCCTGTTGGGAAAAAATTGAAAAATCAAAATAATGCTTTTATTAAAATACAGGATGTGCAATGGGATATATCAACGAATTTGCCTGTTTAATTTTTTATTTACAGGTACTGCTGGAGTTTGGCGCCTGCGGGGCCGGTGGATACAGGGTGAGGGTAAAAAGGAGCGGGTGAGGGATTCCCGCAGAGCGTGAGTTCCGCTTACTTCGGCTCAGCGCAAGCCGCTCCGAAAGTGGTCCGGAGGTCGGGATAATCAAACAAATCTAAAGAACTATGACTTCTGAAGGAACCGGGCGCCGAATAGCCTTGTGTTATTAAAGCAACATTTCCGGCACTGAAGTGCCAGCCACCCAACAAAGGATGAATATACACAGTAAATGCTCTTCTGCAATTCTTTCCCTCTCACACCCTTGTCACTCTCCCGGTAGCTCCTCGGGACAGGCCTTTTGTCACCGTATCTTCCTCTTTTTCTTAAACCCCTCTACTCATCCTTAAAGAGGTCTTCCTCCTCCCGGTCTTCCCATAGTCGTTTTGCTTTATCGGCCCATTTATCGATTGTTGCAGTCGTGAGGCGGGGGTTGTCTCTCATCTCATTTTTTCGATCGTTTTTAATATTAGTGAATACGCCGATATATGAGTTTGCTTTTTTAAATTCTCCCAGCTTGAGATACAGTGTTATAATCGTATAGATCACCTGCATTTCGATCTCTTCTGAAGGGCAGTTTGATGTCCTGAAAGCTTCTTCGAAATACCCGAGCGCATCACGATAGCTTTCTCTATTGTCGCCCCCCGAATCTTTGATGATTTTTGCAATGCGGAGTGCATAGGCGCCGAGTTTATACAGAGAATAGGGTTGTTCATAATAGGCTTCAACATTGGCACGAAGCATGGCAAGCTGGTAGGCTGCAATAGCGACATCGTCGATCCGTGGCCGCTGGAAATAGTTCTCATAATCGACTACTGCTTTAAGAAGAGCTTTTCTTTCACCGATTTTTTCCTGTAATGTCATGATCATATTGCCGGTGAGTTGGCTTTTCTGCTTGCCCTGTCCACTTGATGCACTACGGGTGAAATCTTTTTTGTCGGGCGATGCAAATAAACAGCGGGGACAGACCGTGACCGAGAGAAGGTTGTAGTCGATTGTTTTGTAGCCGGAGGCCCCCTCATAATGGGGGACAAGAAATTTGTTCTGGATTACCTGCTGGCTTTTGGCGCGAAGTTCATAGCAGGTGACATCCTCCTTTTCACACACCGGACAGCCTAGTTTGATCTCATAGACAGGATCCTCTCCCGAACCGTCTTCACCAATTCTGGATTCCGCCGAAGCGCGCGATTCCTTGATCGCTTTGATATACTTGATATCCATTTTAGGGCCATATTGGCGGATATATTCGTTAACCATATTATCATCATTAAGGAGTGCTTGAAGACGACGTTTTACTTCGCCAACATTGATAGCCATCGTATAACTCCTTTCGAATGGCGGAACAAGGGGAATTATGCTCAAATTGTATTATCCTATAAGCAGAAGGTGATGTCAAGAGGGGATTCCTTTTTCATTTTCGGATATATTCGGAAAAAACGCTTGCAACAATCCATATCTTTTGGCACTATTCAATAAAAAATCTTATATTTTAACCGAATAGTTAGTTGTTGTTTCAGCATGAATTCCGATAGATTCAGATAATGAATAAAAGAAATTCGGCAATCACAAAAGCGAAAATATTGAACACGGCTGAGCGGTTGTTTGCAGAAAAGGGGTTTGACGGTGCGCGGGTGGATGATATCGCTAAAAGCGCCGGGGTCAATAAGGCTCTGATTTATTATTACTTTAAGAGTAAGGATGACATCCTCGACGCTCTGTTTACTTCGGCAATGAAAGATATTATCTCACTTATCGAACAAAGCTATGAAGATTTGAGGCTTGATGATGAAGAGATTGAAAGGATGTTTGATTGTATGGTTAATCTGGTTTCGGGGAAAAAGGAAATATTAAAAGTAATGCTTATGGAATCTCTGAAAGCAGACAAATCGAACCCCTGTTTATTTAAAAT
>WJLZ01000224.1 GCA_014728215.1 Chitinivibrionales bacterium | reverse complement strand
GAATTATGGAACTCTGTACCGTACTTGAAAGCTATGAAAAAGACAAATTATTGGAAAATGCAGAAAAGGGGCATTAAAAAAAGTGCTGCAGTGGCGTGTATTTCTCATGCAACAAAGAATGATCTTTGCAAAATAGTGCCCCAATTATCATCTCGATGCAGGGTTGTCTATATGCCGGTGTCGTCGGATATGTATGTGCCGGTGACCTTCAAGCGCGATCCATTTTTTCTTGCTCTCGGTGGGGCGGTAAATAAAAATCTCGAACGGATGATCAGCGCATTCGAAATTGCACGCACAAGCATTCCTGATTACGAGCTTGTGGTGTGTGGGCATGTCGATAAAAACGAGGAAATCAAAAGGGCATTGCCTGAGGGGGTCCGGTTTGAATCGATGGATAATTATCATCATCTCCTGGCTCGATGCTCAGGGTTGCTCTTCTGTTCGACCCATGAAGGGCTTGGAATCCCGCCGGTTGAAGCGATGGAATGCGGATGCCCGCTGATTGTTTCGAATATTCCCCCGGTGCATGAAACGTGCGGAGATGCAGCATATTACGCGAATCCCTATGATTGTGTTTCAATTGCCGAGGGAATGAAAACTGTTGCCGAAAATCCGAAAAAATGGGCGGAGATGTCATCCCGGGGCTTGAGACGGTACCGTGAAAAATCAGGGGCAGCAGGGAAAGAGTGGTTGAATATTTATCAATCAATTATTGAAAAGAAGAGGGAATATACCAGATCATGCTGATATCGATAGTTATTCCAACTCATAATCGTCATGATTATCTAAAACAATGTGTATTTTCGATTATGGATTCGATATCATCAGGACACATATGTGAAATTATTGTTGTTGATGACGGGTCATGTAGAGCAATTGACGAACAGAACAAAATATTTTGCAGCACGTGTGGAATCAATTATCTCCATGTGAATAAGCCTGAAGGGGCTGCAACAGCGCGTAATTACGGCATCAGAAAGAGCAGCGGAGAATGGATTGTTTTTCTTGATGATGATGTTGTGGTCGAAAAGGAGTGGTTTGGAAAAGTATCGGCAATTGTACGGTCGCTCAGGAATAGCTCGATTGTGGGTGTTGAAGGTAAAGTGGAACCATCGGGAGACGGTCTTTGGGACAGGGAGGTGCAGAATCTTTCCGGTGGCAAGTATCTGACTTCGCATATGATCTACAAAAAAAGCATGCTCGAGCGAATCGGTGGTTTTGATGAGTCGTTTAAATTTCCTATGGCTGAAGACCATGAATTGGCGGTACGCGCCGGGAACGTCGGAAAACTGGTCTTTTATCCGGATTTAAAAGTTGTTCATCTTCCCCGGAATATCGATCCATTCCGGATTCTGTTTAAAGCACCGGGGAGAATGATTGCTCTTCTAAAATCGGAATATTACTTCTATTCGAAACATCCCGGGGCATACGGAAAATACCGTCATTCGCCGACTTTTAAAGGAACCTATAATTCTATATTATTTAAGTATGCGATAATTTCCCTGAAAAGGCGCTCCTTTTCTCAACTGTTGAGACGTCCTTTGCAGATTCCTGTTCTTTTAGCACAGGCAGTAATCGGGCAGATAACGGCATGGTTGCTTATGCCCGGTATATTATTGTCAAAAAAAGCAGATGGTTAACATGGAAATGTTTTGTCGGTCACCTTTCGGAGCGATAGAATGAAAATATGGTTCGCAGCATCGATCGTCCGGAATTCCAGAGGTGGCGTTAATCGGTCGATGAGAACGCTTGCTCGTGCATTGCATGATGCCGGGCATATCACAAAAGTTATTTATAATGACGGTCATGGAATTTTAAGCTGGTATCCACTTTTTGCGTTTCGTTTGTTCCTGATGATCCTTTTTATGCACCGGTCTCGACCTGATTGGGTCCTGGCTCGTTCAACCGATGGGCTCTTCTGCGCCTTGGGAACACGATTGTTGAAACTGAAAACGAAAGTGGCTATTTATAATCATGGCTGGGAAGAATTTGTCTATGATCTGGAAAAAAGACTGCCCGGCTTTCTGCTTAATCCTGCTACAACCTGGAAGGCACATATCTTGCGTTTCCCCATGCTTCGTCTGACACTCAAATATGTTTCATTGTGTGTATCGGGGACCATACATGAGACGCGATGGTTGCGTGAGAAATATTCCGGATACGCGGGCAAATTTCTGTATCTGCCGAATGGGGTGAATTCTACAAAGAAGGAATGGTGGAGTAGAGAGAAGGAGGTCCCGCCTTATTTCCTGTTTGTCGGTGGAACGACCTGGAAAAAAAACCCCTCCTATGCCGTAAGTTTATTATCCCGTATTCTTGCCCGTGAACCTGCTGCCCGCCTTTTCTGTATAGGATGTGAACCTCATATTCTTTGCAATGCAGAGTGCGAAAATGTCGGGTATGCGATAACCTGTATACCTTCCGTACCAATGAACGAAATGGCATTGTGGTATAAGAAATGCCCCTGGTATCTATTGACATCTCGATATGAAGGAGGGCATTCTCTCGCACTTTTAGAGGCGCTCTCTTCTGGAGCCGTTGCATTTGTCTCACCGATACCTTCAAACAGAGAAATCATTACTCATGAAAAAAACGGCTATTTAATATCGTGTGTCAACCGGGGTGAGGATGCTGATTTTATTTTACGCACGATGCATCATCGAGAAACAGTGCAGCAGGTTCGTTCCCGTGCAATTGCCACCGCACGCAGAAACCGATGGGAGCGGCAGGCACATCGCCTGGAAAGGTGTTTATGGACAAAGAGGTAATGCCTGTAGTGTCGATTATCGTTCCATCACACAGGCCCGAATACATGAGAAAACTTGCAGAGAAGCTTATTTCACATAAGAGCGAAGTTTCTAACGAGATTATCGTGGTGACAGACTATCCCTTGGAGTTGCTGAAAAAAGTGTCTTCAGCAATCAGATGGATATATCACAATTCAACCAGTATCTCTGCCAAGCGTAATCGGGGTGCTGCTATAGCTCATGGAGAGTTGCTGGCCTTCATTGATGATGATTGTGAGCCTGCTGAAAATTGGCTCGATGAAGCTACAGGATTCCTTCGGAATCATCCTGAATATGCGGGGGTGGAAGGCAAAACCGAAATAGGAAACAACCTCAAAGCCGATACCAGTGCACTGCGCGAATACAAACGGCTTGAAAAGCCCGGTTTCAGGACCAATAATATAATGTATAGAAAAAGTGTTTTCATGGAGGTAGGAGGCTTTGATGAGCGGTTTACCGTGCAGCGTGAAGATATCGATCTGGCGCTTACAATAAATAAAAAAGGGTACACAATCGGATTTTGTGCAACGATGAAAATATATCATCATATCAGGCTTAACGAAAAGTGGGATCTTCTGAAAAATTGTATCAACCGTCGTTTTGATCCTCTTCTTTATAAAAAACATGGTGCCTTGTACCGGAAGCAGGTTGGTTCACCTTTTACCCCTGGTATTGCATGCATTCTGATATTGCATATACTTTGCATTGCCGGATCGGTTACTGTTATGCGCCTTTTGCCTGTATTTCTTGCCGGAGAGATCGGGGGCATTGTTTTTTTCACCGTCCGTCGGAGCGGGTTCAGAAAAGTTAAAATTATGAATTTTCTAATCGATTGGGTATCCTTTTTTATATCTCCCTTCGTGCTTGGCGCTGCGCTGGCTTTCGGGAGTGTTAAATTCAAAAAGCTGCTGATATTTTAAAAGGAGTACGAGTATCAAAATCGCCTTTTTCAGCAAACAGCTCCCATCAGACAGCCCCAATGGCGTCTCATGTCAGGTACACCGGCTTGCAAATGAACTGGTCGCATCAGGGCATTCGGTCACTTGTTTTTCATTCAGCCCCTGTCCGGATAGCGCCGGCTATGCCCATGTGAAAATTCCGGTTAACAGGGGATCACGATTTATGAGAAAAATTCTTCCTGCTCTTAAATTCAGAGCTGTAAAGAAACATACATTTGATATCATTCATTATCATGGTGATGATTACCTTTCCAGGGGATCCTGTAATCGTGTGCGGACATTTTATGGCTCATCTTTCTATGAAGCGATTTTTGCCGCGAAAATTCCCCGTTTTTTTTATCATGCCCTTTTCTATCTCCTCGAACTAATTTCATGTACAAGAAAGGGCTGCAAAGTCGGGATATCAAAAATGACCTGTCGTGTATTACCGGGAGTAATGCCTGTCATATCATGCGGCGTGCCGCTTAATAAGTATTGTCCCGGAACAAAGAAAACAGCCATTCCAACACTCCTTTTTATCGGTGATATGTGGAGCCGGAAAAGAGGTCGTGATGTCATCGGTGCGTTTAATTCCATACGAGAAGACATATTTCCGGAGGCCATGTTGACGGTTGTCGGTCCCGAACAAATAACAGGAGAAAATATCATCTGTAAAATAGGTCTTTCCGAGGAGGAATTAATCGAGGAATACAGAAAAAGCTGGGTATACTGCATGACTAGTTCTTATGAAGGCTTTGGGGTCCCGATGGTTGAGGCCATGGCCTGTGGAACGGCGGTGGTTGCGCGGAATATTGCAGGGGCTCGGGAAATCGTGGCACATAATTATAATGGTTTACTTTACCACAAAGATAGTTTCAGGGATATTCTTGTTCGTGTTCTTTCAGATCAACACTTGCGGACGCGACTTGTCCGGAATGGTTTGAAAACAGCGGCAAAATATGATATACAACAAACAGCGCAAGAATATTTACAGCTCTACGAAAGTATTCGTTTAGAAACTGCATGAAAGAAAAGCTCAAATCATTTCTGTTTTTGATTGCAATTGCTGTTGCCGGACATTTAATTGCTCATAAGATGTTCGACATCCCGAACCAGATGGAGATGGTCGTATTTGTGGCTCTCATTCTGTTCTATCCTGTTATGCGGAGCCCTGTTTTTGGCGTGAAGGCGCTTTTTATCATCGTGCCTTTCATTCCCTTTATCCGCCGTCTGTACTATCTTGCCTTTTCGAGACCAAAGATCGATCCACTTATTATGATTGGTGAATTGATTATCGCCTTTATATTTCTGGGCCTTTTCTTTGAATTTCGGGAAAGGCAAAAGGAGCAGTCAGATGCTTTTTATATGCGTTTGATTTCACTCTATTTCATATACTTACTTTTGCGCGTTTTCCTTTTTAATATCACACCAACAGCAACGGCCCTTGCAAAATTCAAATATTACGGCCCGGCGGTATTGCTCTTTTTTATAGGAATGTACTATGCCGAAAAAATCTCACTGCTGAAATTTATCTGGGCTGTTACTATTGTACTTGGCGTTGCCGGAACTTTGTATGGCATAAAACAATTGTATATCGGATATTCGGCTGCAGAAAAAGTCTGGATAAATTCGATAAGCTTTTCAACGCTTGCAATCGAAGGCGTTGTCCGTCCCTTTTCGATTTTCATTGCCCCTGTCACCTTCGCTGATTACTTGCAGTTGGCGACAATCGGAATTTTGATGTACTGGTTCTGGGGGGATAAGAGTCACCGCATACTTGTGTTTGCATTGGTGCCGCTTTTTTTCTTTTCGGTTCTGATAACATCGGTGCGTTCGAGCTGGATCGGCATGGTAGCGTCGCTTATGCTCTGGTTTTTGGTTGTTAATGTGAAGGGGCGAAAAAAGCGGATTGCAATTATTCTGATTATGGGACTCGGGTATGTTTTCTTTGAATTAATAAGTGAAATGTTCAATGCCGGTGGTATCGGTAATTTGATTAAATTTGCTACAGGAGGGCTCGGTGGTGACAAGTATATCAGTTTGCTGGTTGCCGAAAGGTCAACAGCTGTAACGAATCCCTTTGAGGAGCATTCCTTTGTTTCACGAATGGCTTTGTGGCGATATCTGTTGTATTTATCGAAAGAACCGGTGAACGCCTTGATGGGAAGGGGACTTGGCGCTTTAAAAGCCGATTCACTTTATTTTACCTATTTTGCCGAATTCGGATATCCCGGTGTTTTGTTTATCATCACGATTTTTATTCTCTTTGTGCGTAAAGGATTTCAGATAATCGACAACTCAATCGATAGGAATCATGTTATTCTTGCAAAGGGAATAACGGTCATGAATATCGTATTTGCACTGGTGAGTATTACCGGAACCCATATTCACAATTTTCCCGGTGATATCTATTTCTGGTTCTGGAATGGTGTTCTCATAAAAATCGGTATAATGGAAGAAAGATGTGATTTGACAGCTGAAACCGAAGGCGGTGATGTTTCAGGTGCAATTCCCGCCGGACAATTATCTGGACAGCACGAATGAAGATCCTTGTTACACTCGATTTTCCTCCCGAAAAGGGTGGTATACAACGTCATCTGCATGGTATCGTTAAATACTGTTACACTTCGGATGATTATGTCTTGGTGGGGTGTCGTAATCTGCCGCACATTGTCCCAAAGGACCTCTCCTGTAGAGTAAAGTATCTATCCGTTCCCTTTGCACAAAAAGTAAAAAAGCTTACTCTGGTTCCTTTGATAGTTAATTTGCTGAAGATAAAAGGAACTGTCACCAGCTCATTTGTTGTCGAATGCGGCAATCTGTATGCAGGATTTGCACCATGGTTTATATCATTATTCCATCCGGTTTCATATACGCTGTATGTTCATGGAACAGATCTGTATTCGATAGGAAAGGGCATCAAAGGAATAATGCTCAAAAACATACTGCATAAAGCTTGTTCCGTGGTGGCGAACAGCAGATATACCGAATCCCTTGTCGTTCGACTCGGATATAAAGGCAAAATCACTGTTCGTAACCCAAAACTTCATGTGACAAAAAGAGACGTTGAAAACCGGTTTTCTTCAAAAACGAATTCATCAGGACCGGTAACAATTATTTCTGTTGGAAGGCTTGTAAAAGAAAAGGGGCACGCTGTCTTGCTTAAAGCGCTCTCTTTGCTCGAAAGTCAAGCTGAAATGCGATGCGCAATTATCGGAAAGGGGCCCGAAAAAGAGCGGCTTAATACACTATGCAAAAGTTTGAATCTTGCCCGAATGGTGAAATTTAAAGACAAGCTTTCTGATGATGCTTTGTACCGGGAATATGCCGGTGCAGATATTTTTGTATTATCATCATTACCGACGGAAAAAGGCATTGAAGGCTTTGGAATTGTTCTTTTGGAAGCGATGTCTTTTGGTGTGCCGGTTATCGCTTCCAATTGTGGAGGTATTCCTGAAGTGGTTGGTGACACCGGTTTTCTTGTAGAGCCCGGTGATGCACATCAGTTGGCCGGAGCGATAAAAAAGCTGATGGAAAGCAATGCCCTGAGAACATCACTGGCAAAGAAAGCCTTATCACGAGTTGAAAAACATTATGTCTGGGAATAAAAGCGTATCGGTTATATTTCTTAATCATTGGGCTGGCCGGCTTGGAGGTGCAGAATACTCACTTGGTGACATTCTGGAGTGCGCCGCGTCGAAATGGGACTGCCATTTGGTAACAACCGAAAAGGGGCCATTGATTGAGAGGGCAAAAGCTGCGGGAATCAAATGTCATGTTTTCCCGATAGGCTGGTCGTTGAATAATGTACGGCGGGGCAATCTGCTTGCAACCGCGGCACGCTCATGGAAAGGATTGTTTTCTTTTTTTTGGTATGTTTTGCGGGCAAGAAGTCTGGTAAATAGGATTGATCCTCTTTTGATCCATGCGAATGTGCCCAAATCCCATGTAACACTCATGATTTTAAAAATACTCGGCTATAAGGGGAAATGCTGTCTGCATATCAGAGAAATTTTCCACGAAAAGGCCGGTCCGATAGTGATTTATCGTCTTCTTTTTAGAGCTCGTAACACATGGTGCATCACTATCTCCCATGCAGTAAAACTGGGGCTCCCCGGGGAACTACAGGCCACTGCAACCGTAATACACAACGGTGTTACAATTGCCAATAAACCCCGTAAGTGCCCGGTGCCTGATACAATTCGCTTTATTTACCTTGGAAGAATTGTTCCCTGGAAAGGTTGCTGTGAGCTTATTTATCTGTTTTCGGATCTGTTGAAGCAATGTCCCCATAAAAAGCTTTCTCTTTCCCTGGTTGGTGACACACTCTATTGGACACAAGCATACCGCGAAAACCTGCAAAAACAGATACATATTTTGTCACTGGCAAACTCATGTACCCTGCTTCCGCAAACGGATAATCCGCTTGAGGTTCTTGCCGCTCATGATGTTTTCTGCATGGCATCTTATCTCGAGCCTTTCGGCCGGGTTGTTGCAGAGGCTCAGGGATGCGGGCTCCCGGTTGTTGCCTGGAATTCCGGTGGTATTAATGAAATTGTGGAAGATGGAACAACTGGATTACTGGTTACCTATGGGGATAAAAGAGCTTATGTCAACGCAATGAAATGGTTTGTTGATAATCCCGAATTAATTAATTCGATGGGAGAAACCGGCCGTAGAAGAACGATCGAATTGTTCGATAAGAAGCTGCAGGTGCCGGAGATTTGCGATTATCTCGAGGAGATTATCAAAAAATAAAGTAGCCGATTAACGCAGCAATAATGGCAAGACAGAGAAAGATAATAATCGATATTTTATAAAAACTACCCTTTTTTTGAGCATTTTCCCATTCCATCCACCCTTCCTGTTTTGCTGCAGCCTGAGTGGCATTCGGCGCATTCGAGATTCTCTCTTCAGTATTATATTCATGATGACCGGAATTTTGGTCAAGGATATTTCTTACACCGGAAACAGTCAGTGATTCATCCTGGTTTTCGGGGTGAGAGTCCGGTTTTGCCGGCATGGGTGCAGTTTGTTGGGGGTACGTATCGTCGTAATTGGAAGGTGATAAAGGTTGCTGTACGGAAACATTCGAGGTTTCCTGCATCGCTTTTCGTTGCTCGATAGTCATCCAGGACTTGTCAATATACACATGCCCGTTTTGAAGATGCTGAAGAAACTCTTTTTCCTGACGAATTTTTTCAGATAACGGTATCCAGTTCCCGCTTTCATCGAGAACCAGGCCATTCATGATATTTTTTTCGATTTTAGCAAAACCATCCATAGTGTTACCGGGCCTTTGCTAAAAAAATGAAATGCTGTCTTCATCCACAATCAAATCAGGGGCCTTTTTTTCTGCTTTTTTCGTGGTGCGAGCTTGAGATGAACGTCGCTTAACAGCAGGTCGTTTTGACCGTTTCGGTTTTGGTTTTTTTACCGGCACGGTTTCCGGAGGCCCTGCAAACCGGCTGGATTGTACTGCCATTTTTTGTTTGCGGGCTTCCTCTTTCCTGATCCGCTCTATTTCATCATTAAGAACCTGAGCATTGGGAAAAAGCTTTCTAACCGTATCGAGTTCTTCAACAGCAAGATCATACCGGTGATTGGCTCGATAGATATCTGCGGCCAGGAGATAGGGGGTCAGATCACCTTGAGTATTCATTTTTAATTCGGCAAGAAGGTTGAGCGCCTCCTGGTCCTGCCCTATCTGGGCTTTGACTATGGCTCGTGATAGTGATGATACATAGTGCAGATGACGGTCTTTGGTATTGAGATAAAAACCTGCAAGCGCAACAAGCGCAACAGCAATAAGCAGATTAAGAACAAGGGTGACAACCACCAGCGGATGAAGCCCTTTTTTGATTTTGGAACTTGTCTCCGAAACAAGATTGGATTGAATTTTCTGCAGCTGTATAACAGAATAACCGCATTCATTGGATTCGGGAAATTCCCTGATTATTGTTTCGTAAACTTTGCAGGCTTCAGGGAGTTTGTTTTCTAAATAATGGAGTCGATAGGCTTTTTCATAAAGCTCGAGGGGAGAATTCTCCATGCAGCGGTCCTTACTTGAAATTTTTCTTCATATTTTTAAGCAACGATTTTATCTGCTTATCGGACATGTTCTTGTTTTCGGTTGGAGCAGATTCATATTTGTCGCAAATAAGGCTTTCATTCCCGCCAAATGATGCAGCACCGGCCGCACCACCACTGCGTTTCCCCCTGAAATCAGGGCATTTTTTTCTTTTCCTGCAAGTGAAACACGATACTTTTTTGTTGCCTTCGCCGTCGGAATGTCCTTTCTGTCCCTTGCGGCCACGCCTGTCGGATTCGTAGGCGTTTGCCAGCATACGGTTCTTGGCTACAAAGCGATCATGGTCTACTTCAGGGCGATATGGCATAATCTGTCCCTTTCAAAGGATATCATTAATAAGGTCACTTTTACAATAATATTTTCCATTAATAAAAATACATCCTTCAGCCCGATAAACTCAAAAGCCGCCTAGGATGTAACGCTTTCTCGGGAGTCTTTCCAGTAGTGTTTCATCACGATGATAATCTCTTCGGGTGATGCTGCTCCGGCTGCAGGTACTACAACGATGTGTTCTTCATTGCGGCGAACCCAGCGGGTAGCGATTTCTATCTCCGGAAAATCCTGTGGTGAAACCGGTACCTTGTCTTTGAAAAAAAAGTCTTCCAGTTCGTCGCTCAGTGAAGAAATTGTACTCAAATCAGCATCGAATTCTTTCAATTTTACTTTTTGATCTTTTTTAAACCAGAACGAAACACCTTTGGTGTCATCGGCATGGGGAAGAAGAACAATGCAATCATTAAGTGGTGTAAATGCTCCCTTGCGCTCATTTATTGCTATCTGTTTGTTTAATAACGGTGCATGTTTATTAATAAGACGGTATTCATAAATAAGCGCTTCCAGCTCAGAGCCGCAAACGAAGGTATTGAGGCTATATGCCTTTTCCCGTAATTCCTTCAATTTTGCGGGCGATTCTTCGGTGTTTATAAAGTATCCCGTCAGTCGGCGGCGAAGATTTTTTGCCTTGCCGATATAAAGGAACGTGCTGTCTTCCTGCTTGAAAGCATATACTCCCGGTTTTCGAGGCTGCTGAACGATATCGCCATAGGAGAAGGCTTTTCTGGAAAAATCGATTGTTTCCAGCGCTTTCTCTTCCGATTGCTCAAGTTCTTCCCGGTTTTCTATGTTTTTCTTCGCGCAGAGAGAAAAAAGTTCGTACACGCAATCGGCAAAAGCCTCGCCGCATTTTCGCACATTGGGCATTAATGGTGGTTGATTCAGCACCGCAGTGTAAACGGATTCAACCGTTAGTGGCTTGGGAACCGGAACGCCGGCATGATACATCAACTGACTCACCAGCATCGATTCATCGGTAAGTTGTTCTCCTGTCAGCAGGCATTGTTGCAACAAAAGAGAATGATAAAGCCGCGAGAGGTAGACTGGGATACGACCGTCGAGATAAGCAGTCAGTGTTCGAAGGTTTCTTTCGCGTATTTCGCTGGTGAAAGGTAAATCGGTGTCTGCACAAAGGAAGTCGGCGCCGCTTGACTGGTAAGTTGCCGGATCCCGCAGCCACAGTGAAAGAACCTGCCGGGGAGAGGGAAAAATATTCCAGAGTGAGACATGAATAATATCCGGTTTTGTTGCCGCAGGAGAAGGTAAACAGTATACAGCAGTCCAGGGGAGGTCTTTCAGGGCCGGAGTTTCGAATCTGCTTTTTTCGACAACATGCCAGCGATTATCATCACTAAACACACACCGGCGGTCCTTTGTAAGAATGCTCGATACCGCGCAGTGAGCCATAGCCGGTACAGGATTTTTAAACTTCAGAAATTCCTCGGCCAGAACGGTCGATGAAACCCCTTCGGGATGGGCTCGTAAATAGGTAATTATTTCTTCATTCATATAGCTAATGGAAGAATAATAAAAGTTGAAAGTCAGAACTCAGAGGCCGGAGCAGAACATCAACTTTTACCTCTCAAATCAACATTTCTTTCTTCATATCTTTAAGAACCGGAAACTTGTTGCGAATTCGATCGACTCTTTCAGGAGCGATTTCGGCAATTCCGAGTTCTTCACTGCTTCCCGCCAGATACACTGTTTTTCCTGCTGGACCATATACGGCTGATCCACCGGTATACAAAATTGAATTGCCGTCCTTTCCGCTCCTGTTTACTCCTGCGATATAACACTGGTTTTCGATTGCCCGGGCTTTCAGAAGGATATTCCAGTGATCCTGACGCCGGGACGGCCAGTTGGCGATAACAAATATTATCCTGACTTCGGATGCAACCTTCCGGAAAATCTCGGGAAATCGCAGGTCATAACAGATAAACATCGATGCTCTAACACCGGCAAAATCAAAAACCGCCGGGCTTTTTCCCGGAGTATAATAGCTGTCTTCATGGCCTGGGGAGAAAAGATGTATCTTCGCATACTCTCCTGTCAGTTCCCCTCTGCTGTCGAACGCCGCTGCGCAGTTGTACATCTCCTCCCGTTCTCCTTTACGAAGAGCATATCCTGCGAGTATCGCCGTCCGATGTCGTTTGGATGCATCCGATAGGTACTTACAGGTTTCACCATTCCGGGATTCACCGGTTAGAGTGGTGTCCATGGAAAAGCCGGTGGCGAACATCTCAGGAAATATAATACAATCGCAGCCCTCGTTTGCCGCCTGTTTGATGAAACCATCGGCCCTTTTTAAATTAGACCCCTTTGATTCCCAGCAGATGTTGGTTTGTGCCAGACCGATTTTCATAGATCTCAATGAATAACTACGAATTGATTTATACTTTCTTTTGGGTTACTGCTTTCTTTTTTCTACTGCGAACGGTCGGCTGAGTGTTTCTGTTCCGTATCCGCAGTACAATGCCCCATAATGAGCCCGAAACATATCCTCCCATATGGGCCCACCAGGCAACTCCGGCGCTCTGGGGTGATGAAGACCTCAGGCTTACATACTGAACACCGAACCAGAGAATTAAAAATATAAAAGCCCATACTTTGAATATAAAGATCGGGGGTATCCATACCAGAATCTTCGAAAGAGGAAGCAGTATCAGATGCAGACCCATTATTCCGGCAATCGCACCCGATGCTCCCACAATCGGCACCGATGAAAGAGGATCACTCACGCCCTGTATGAGCATGGATAAAATGCCACAGGCAACATAGATGATGATAAACTTGCCGGCGCCCGTGTCCTGTTCCACTGCATAACCGAATATCCAGAGATACCACATATTCGAAATGAGATGCATAATTCCCGCATGAGTAAAAAGTGAAGAAAACAGTGAAATCATTGCCTGGGGGCCGTATTCTATCGGATTAAATAGTGCATTGGCAAAATAGAGCGGAATAAATCCCTTTGCGTAGGGCTCGATCAAATCATGTCTAATATAAGCCGCGATACAGAGAATGATCAGGCTCAGGGTGGCAAAGGGAATTTTAGTGCCGGTGCTCTCGCATTTCAGTGGAAACATCAGTGAACGTATTCGACCCTGTAGACGATACACAAGTTTTAAACGTATAGTAATATAGTAATATAGTTACAGACATGGGAGAAGGTCAGATAGTTGAATGGGAGATAGTTAAAGGTTGAAAGTTAAAGACGATGCACTGATCCCACTGAGCGAGAGGGAGTATTGAAGGTAGCGGTAGGAGTCAAGGCATTATTGTCTGAAACGGGGAGAGGAAGAGGGGAAATTTATTTTAAATATTAACGCTTATGGATAAGAAAATATCGCTTTATATTCATATTCCATTCTGCACACAAAAGTGTCGGTATTGTGATTTCTATTCCCTTAATTATTCCGAAGAATATGCCGACCGGTTTATTGAAGCGCTGGCCAAAGAATGGGAAAGTGCGGCGAGTGCATATAACCTGGAGGATGCTGAGGTTACAACACTTTATTTCGGTGGCGGAACACCAGGACGGCTTTCTACCGACCAATGGGAAGCCATTAATGAATTGTTGATTACCGAATTCCCCCTTGCCGACGGTTGTGAATTTACTATTGAATGCAATCCCGAATCTTTTACTGACGACAAGGCGCTTATGTGGCACCAAATTGGCGTAACCCGCCTCTCAATCGGTATTCAATCGCTGGCGAATGAAGAGCTTGCGATGCTTGGGCGGTGTCATACTATGGAGCAGGCTCTGGATGTTTGTGAAAGTTCGGTTATCCAAAAATTCAAATCCACCAGTATCGATCTCATGTACGGACTTCCCGGACAGACCGTCGATTCACTAAATAAAACACTCGAAACTTTGTTACGATACAATCATATCAGCCATCTTTCCGCTTATGAACTGACGATTCATGAAGGCACTCCATTCTGGGAACAGCGAAAAGTGCTGCCCTTGCCCATTGAGGACATGGTTGTCGAAATGACTTCCCTGATTGATACAACCTGTTCGAGCCATGGTTTGTATCACTACGAAATATCAAATTATGCTAAAGATGGATTCCGGTGCAGACACAATTATGCATACTGGGAGCACAAGCCCTATCTTGGCCTCGGCCCCTCGGCGCATTCATATCTTCATCCATACCGCTTTGCAAATACAGATTCGCTGGATGAATATCTGATCGGAATCAAGCAAGGCAAATTGCCGGTGGCAGACAGAGAAAAACTGGATCCTCAGACACTTGCCGGTGAAATACTGTTTCTTGGTTTACGAACTGTTGAGGGTGTATGTGAAGAGCGTTTATATGCGATGACAGGTATTCAGCTATACACCGGCCTACGGAGAGGCATCCTTGATAATTTATTTGATTCGGGGTATATAATCAAAGACGGCTCTCAGTGGAAACTCACAGAAAAGGGCATGCTTATAGCCGATGAAATTGCGAGAAGATTAATGTAGATACTGCCGGCCAGTTGTATGGTTTTAATAGGATAATGGAATTTATTCTCAATTTTTTTAGTACTATAATGACTCAATCATTTAATTTATTAACCAGGCTTTTTTTGGAATTCTGCAGCAAACGATGTGCAAAAATTCAGGACGGTCAGGAAAGGAAACATAAGAAAATTGCCTTCACATTACACCTGGGATCCTTCTCAAAGAATATTGCGGGCCAGTTTTTTCGGAGTCGTAAATAATGAAGACCTGCGTAAGCTTGCTCTTGATGTTGCCCGGGATCCTGTTATTGTTCCTCCAATATATGAATTGATTGATCTCAGATCTGTTGAAGAAGTAAGTGCTGATTCCGAGGGAATGCGTTTCGTTGCGAATGTTGAACTTACCTATCGGGAAAAATTTCAAGGGCAGCGTATTTCGATTATTGCTCCCACTAATCTTCTCTACGGCATGGCGCGGATGTATGAAATGATCTCTTCCGCCTCCGATACTCCGAGCGAAATCTCTGTTTTCAAGACTGCAGAAGAAGCCGAGGCATGGCTGGTGGGTACTAATGAAGAATAGTCCCGGAGAATAATCGGATATTATGGTGCTTCAACAGCTATTTCTGCGGCAATGAGATAAAAATCGAGGCCGAAAAAAAACAGTGGAACAAAGGGGCGATTTCTTAAATCCTCCAGACTGCTGAGTATAAAGGGGAACGAGACGGTTGCGCTGAATGCGGTATTTGAAATAATTTTTTCCGGCAATGCAATCTTGCACCCCGCAAAGGGATAACAAAACCAGGCAATTTCACGAAAAATAAAAATATCATTTTTCCATCCACCGCCGGCTCTGATCCATTTGTTTCCAAAGAAAATCCCTCCATTAGCAATCGAATTAAGCCCTAATAGGGCCAGTGCCGGCCTGCGCATGAATTTAAATTTCTTACTGAGAAAATAGGGCGGAAGTGCAAGAAGGGATGTCCATGCGATTCCAATCTCTTCGAGATACGCTTGATCGAGGATGACCGACAAAGAAAGTACATCAGATTCGATATCCATGAATTCACCGGGTATAAGAATTTGCGTATTTAATCGAAGGAACTGAAATCGGCTAGAATAACCGTAATCAAGACCCGGACCTGCAACAATATCCTGCGGCAATTGAGCATACAGTGATGCTGCAATAATGAGTATGAGAATGGTAATCCTGGGGAGGCGTTGTATCATACCACTTCTATTGTAACGGTTTGGAAATCATACATCAAGATAATTCTTTGCGGAAGGTCTGCAGTATTTTGCTTTTTGCTATAAGGATATCATCCAATAAAAAAACCCGCAATTCCCACGACAGGAATTCCGGGCATATTTATTTGGTACGCCAGGATGGGTTCGAACCATCGACTCTCGCCTTAAAAGGGCGATACTCTACCGACTGAGTTACTGGCGCAAAACTTCTGTTTAAAGAATTGTCAAAATAATTTATTGGTGACAGATTAGTCAAAAGGGCTTACAAGAAGGCCTTTACCTGTGTACTGAGCGCATGAATCGCCTTCCCCCACGTTTTTTCATCTACCCCACGGCTCACCTCGCCACGATATGAGCCGCCGACACTGAAATGTTTTCCCACCCGGATATCGATAAAAAATTCCGCAAGGTGTGTATAACCGTTGGCGAATCCGTTGGCCATTCGGTAGTCGAGATTTTCACCCGCATCAACGTAGGAGAAGGTATAGGATGCCTCGGCCCATCCTTTGTCAAAGGGGTGCCAGGAAACACCGGGTTTGATATTGAAATAAATGCCACCGTCATTCGGATCGGCTTCTGTTGTTCTCCTGGTTCTTCCTATGGTCTCACGAAGATAAACGTCGAAATCGGAAAAAAAGCGGTATTTTTCGGTAAATTCTACCGAAAGATCGTTGAGGGTGAATGTAGAGCCTGAGGAGCGGGTGGCTTTATGATCGAGCAGCAGATGTTCACCGTCAAAACCAAAAAACAGCTTTTTATATGATTTGTCCGCACCCAATCCCCATTCAAAGCCGGTCTCTTTATATCCTCTGAATTTCTTTATAAACGGTTTGCCCGTAATCTGTGCGTGAAAATTTTTGGTAAAACCAGGATACCAGTCGAGAGTCTGGTGATAGTAGAGATCCGAAAACTGAATAATCGAATCTGCAAAACTTCCGGAGAGGGTAGCATAAGCGGGAATCCAGGAGCGTTTCGACAGTGTGCGATCTGTTTTGATATGCTCTTCACATCCAGCAATACCTTTCCATTCCAGATCTGCCAGAATTCCCTCTAAGTTGTCCCGTGAAGGAAGGAGGGACCATGCAATACGGAGATTTGTCTTTCTTACCCTCGAATCGCTGGTAGTATCATAGACCTGTCGTTCGGAAATTTCCCATTCACCCAGTTGATCGGGTACATATTTGTCACCGCTTCCGGTGGTATCGATCGTATACGAGCCAAATCCTGCGCCCCGGTAACGGGGTATCTGAATATAGCGGGAGGCCTTCTCCGAACTGACCGAATACTCCTGTTTGCTCGAAAACCCTACTCCAGTTCTGGCAATATCACTCGCAATATTAACAAGGGTGGTAATGTCTTCCTGCTTATCTTCAACAAAGTAGCGATGATGGCTGCTCGATCCGGTAAATTTCCAGTTCGGAAGAAAGGAATGATCAAGAGATTGTTCCCACAGGATCGAATATCCGGTATCGGGCGCAAAGACAACCTCTCGATTGCCTTTGCGATGACTTGCATAGGTGAATTTTTGTTTAAGAGCAAAGGGTTTGAACATAAACTCTGCTCCTCCTGATATCAGGCCTCTTCCGGTATCTTTTTCGGTACGCCATTCATCACGGGCAAAAAGGGAGTATGATGTTTTATCGAAATCGAACAGAAGGGTTACATTGTCCCGACGGCTTCGTTCTTCCGGGATTTGATTCAGGTGACGGAAATAGTTGCCGCTATAGGTCAGGGAGTAATGATCCCATACTTTCACCGATGATGTTGCGGTGATTTTATCGGTAAGGAGAGAATCATTGCGGCGGAGCTGGCCGTAGATAATTTCTGCGGTTATGTTGGGAACAATGGTTCCTCCGGCCCGGGTTTCCCAGAGGCGCTTCCCTCCTTTACTTTTGCCAATTGTGGAGTCGTTCCATGATGAAAATGTCTGGGCCGAAGTAAGGATGTCCCGGGTAAAGCGGCGGGTCACCAGGCGATGATTACCGCTCAGCCAGAGCGAAGCACGGTCGACGCGTTTCTCTCCTAAAGTTAAAGAAAAATCGGTTGCCGCACCGGTGTTGTCACCGTCATCTTTGTCCGAATAGAGGTTGCGGTCATGTTCCTGCCCTGCGATATCCACGGTCGCTGAAAGCCATGATGAAGGCCGGAAGGCTGCCTTAATTTCTCCCACCATGGTACGTGCGGGTGCGGGAAGTGGCGCTTTGGGGGTAAAATCACCCCCGGTTCCAACATACCGGTGAACAGTATAACAGGGAGCGTCAGCCTGAGGACAGACTGTGGTACTGTCGTATTCGCCCTGGCCGCTGCCCGCAAAGGGGAACCGGACCGTATAGAAGGAATCCGATACGGCAGTATCGGGATCGACATGCTGGAAATATAAGGTCCCCGAACTGTCATGGCGCATGACATAGACCGGGGTGAACAGGTTGACGCTGTCGGCGTCATTGGGATGGATCGGACGGCTCATCATGGGCTTGAGATACACTTCATCACCGGCAGCAAGAAGGGCTCCTTTATCGGTCGGTGACAGATCCAGTTCGATCGGTGCATGTTTGTTGTCGGCCTCAAACCAGAATGCGCCCCCGACGGTAAGGAGCGAATCTTTGAATGCGCCACCGAGCATTGTCCCTGCCAGATTCCGTTGATAGTCAAAGGTCCGGTATTCGTATTCTATGCGGATAAGATCGTCCTGCTTGATCAGATACCGGGAAGTGAACGTTACAGTTCCAAGGTCATAGTCGACCGTATAATCATATTCTTCTCCCTCGATAAGCTTTTCGCCGTTGACCCAGATATCGACAGTACCACCGATCGGGGTGATGATCTGGTCTTCGCCACTGCCGGTAAGATAGTAGGGACCCTGTATGCCGTTTTGTCCCCGTACGTTCTGAACAGCGTATTTACCGCCGGAGAGGGCACCGAATCCTTTAACAAAGCCCCATTTGGGAGTGTATTGCGCCGAGAGGCCTTTTATCTTTTTTTCTCCGAAAAGCAAGCTGTTGGAGGGCCAGGTAATAAATTGATCACCTACGGTGGTCTGATAGCGGGGATTGGTTAAGGTAAGATAAATCATGTCGATTTCGCTGATTTCACGAGTCGCCCCTTCAAGCGTTGAACCCTGATCCGAAAGATGACCTTTCAGCTCGGTTTGGGGTGCAATTTCTCCAAAAATGGAAACATCAAGCGCTTGCTCGAAATGAGTACCACCAAGATTGCCGACAGAAACTCCCACACTTTGATATCCGGAAATCGAAAGCTCCTCACCGGCAAATAGTGGCTTCTGTTCCTGAACAATGCTTGTATATAAGTCAAGGGATGTATCGGTTGTATCGATATATGATTTTCTATACAGATAGTGCAATTTGTGAAGCCCTGTATACCGGGTTGTATACTGTACCCGAATAACGATTCCACTATCGATGGGTTCGGAAAAAAGTATCCCATTGGACTGTTCTACCCACGTATAGGGGGGGAGGGATTCGTAAGCACTATCGGCAAGGGTTATTTCAACCGAAGAAGTATCAACAAAAAGCTGTCCGAGTGAATAGGGACCCGGAGTGCCGTCGGCAAAAAATGAAGTGTCTATTATCACCGCCCCGGTGCTTGCATACAGCACAATCCCGGTGAGTATCAGCTTATAAACAAAAGATCGGATATATTCCCCAATTCATTGAAATGTAATAGATGTATAAAAATTAATTTATCGAAGACGGTCAAGGCTTAAAAATGCACGAAGGTGAAAATCAACCGTTTAAAACCGGTTTTTCACAAACGCTGCTGTTCACTCTTTTCTTCTCCCTTAATCTTCCCCCACTACTTCTCCTCCCGCTCTATAAAAAAATCCTGCATCGTTCAATACACGTATTATATATTTGATATCCGATAATAGTTATTATGATAATAGTTATTACGATTGGTGCTCATTATTCATTATCCCGGAGACTGAATGAATCAGGCTCTTTTTGAAAGTCTAACCGGCCATTTCCTCGATAAGACCCCTGTTGACAGCGTTGCGCCGCAGAGTCGACGAGTGCTTTCAATTATGGACCATTTGAGCAGAATGTTCAATACCCGTGAAGGGAGCATTCCGCATCTGGAGGATTACGGTCTGCCGGATATTTCCGAAATGTACCGGAAAATGCCGGATGGTATTGAAGAGCTTCAGGAGGCAATCCGTAAAACTGTTGAAAAGTATGAGCCACGGTTAAAGAAAGTAAAAGTTATCCGTACCGAACCAAAGGACAAGGAATTTAAAATTGAATTCATTCTTTCGGGAGAGTTAAAGGAAGGTGGGGTGGTCAGATTTCAGACCACTTTTACCAGTATGGGTAATTCGCAGATTTCGCCGTGGAGAAGGACTGAATAATAATGATTGAGAAATATTACGAAGAAGAGCTTCGTTATCTTTATGAATCAGGAAAAGAGTTTGCCCGGGCCCATCCGGACCGTGCACGGTTTTTAAATATCGATGCAGTCGGGGACAGGGATCCCTATGTGGAGCGCTTATTTGAGGGTTTTGCTTTTCTTGCCGCTCGGATACGGGAGAAAATCGATGATTCATTTCCAGAACTAACCGAGGGGCTCATGGGGCTTTTATGGCCTCAGTTACTTGAAGAGGTCCCTTCACTGGCAGTCGTGGAATTCAAGCCCCGGCGTGGCTTCCTGCAGAGTACACGGATAATCGAGCGGGGTGCCGAAATCCTTTCCCCTCCAGCAGGATCTGAGTCGGCAATTTGCAGGTTCAGCACAACCCAGGATGTTACTATCGGGCCCTATGCCTTGAAAAATATCGAGAGAAAAGTCGATACCCGGGGAAAGGCAAGCCTCGATTTTCATTTTATTCTGGAACCCGGAGTGCAATGGGATTCACTCGGAGTCTCGTCGATACAGTTTTTTCTTTATGCCGAACTTCCAACCGCATTGATGCTCCATGAATTTTTGACTCGTCGGGTGCTGAGAGCTTCGATTTCCTTGCAGAACGGCACACAGACTACCACTCTGGATCCCGAAAAAGCTGTTACTCCCGGAGGACTGACACCTTCCGAATCATTACTTCCGAGAGAAAGCAGAAATTTCTGGGGATACGCTCTCCTGCGGGAATACTTTATATTCCCCGACAAATTTCTCTTTGTGAATCTGAACGGTTTTGATGCAATTCCCCTACCCGAAGAAAATCCTTCAAGTTTTACCTATTCTCTCACTTTCAATGATGATTTTGTTCCGGACAAACCTTTCGGGGCAGAAAATTTCAGGCTTTTCTGTTCACCCATTGCAAATATATTCAAAAAAGATGCCGAACCGGTCTACTGGTCCGGTCACGAGCCCGAATGCAGAGTTGTTGCAGATTCTTCCTATCCTGGTTCCTTTCATACCCACAGTGTTGTCTCGATTACCGGCGTCGACAGGACGACGGGCGAAAGAATTGTTTACAACCCTTTCCATTCATTCAAGCATATCGGCGACAGAACAGGAAAAACCTATACGGTTCAGTATCGTTATGGTCCTGATGCACAACGGCAGTGTTTTGTTGCTCTGGGCGGTGAACGCCTGGTGGACGATGAGCTTCATGAAGAGACCCTGTCGATTGAAGCATGGCTTACTAACGGAACCCTTCCCCGTGACGAACTTCGGGAAGGGGATATCAATAAGCCGGGGCCCGGATTTCCCGATTACGTAATGGTGACCAATATAACCCGACCCACGATGCCGTTTATGCCGCCCAAAGAAGGGCACTATCTCTGGACATTTCTTTCTCATCTGGGAGCGACCTATTCGACACTTGCTTCAGCCGAAACCCTGAAATCCTTTCTGAAACTTTACGACTGGTCCAATTCCGAAGGTCGTGCCCGGCGAATCAAGGGTATTTCCGATGTTCAGGCCCAGTCGACCGAAATGACAATTAATGGCGCTGTTGTTCGGGGTATCGAATTTTCGGTGTCACTTCTCGAAAGTGAGTTTCTTGACATTGGGGACATACATCTTTTTGGACAGATACTCAAGGAGTTTCTTGCCCATTATGTTTCGATAAATTCGTTCATTGAGCTGATTCTGATATTGAAACCATCAAGCAAGCAGCTTCGCTGGAATTCTCTTAAGGGAAAACAATGGGTAATTTAACCGGACGCTTACTGAAAGAGGGCAATAAGTTCAATTTCTTTCAGGCCCTCTCGCTGCTCGAAGAGAAGTTTCGGAGTGAGGGGCTTGCCGAAGATCCGGTTGATTCGGGCCGTATCCGGATGGAACCCGAATGTGTCCTGGACTTTCCGCCCGGTGATATTGCCGGTATTACCGAAGACAAAGGCGTTATTACCTTTATTCTTTCCTTTATGGAGCTGGCGGGAGTTTCTTCGCCACTCCCTGTTTACTTTACAGAATATATCAACACCGACCCCGAAAACGCTCAACCGCTTAAAGATTTTATTACCATATTCAATCATCGGCTATACACGCTATTCTACCGGGCCTGGAAAAAATATTTTCTTCTCCAATCGACATTTCGCAAGCATAACGATCCGCTTGTCCGGAGAATAGCGGCCATGACCGGGATCGACAGCCTCGGTTCTGTTGCGGAAGAACGCATGGGTCTCCTTGCCTATTGTGGTGTTTTAGCCGGGCCCCGGCGAAGTGCGGCGGGATTGCAGACCATGCTTTCCGACGTGTTTGGTGGCATTCCTGTCGAAGTTGAAAGCTGGGTGCCCCGGTGGGCTGATGTAAGTGATCCGAAACAAATCGGAACCGATGCGCAGCTTGGCAGAAATACACTTCTGGGAACAAAGATCTGGGATATTGCAGGTAAATTCCGGATCATCATCGGGCCTCTGACAAGAGATATATTCGAAGCCTTTCTGTCGGGAACCGAAAATATCCGTCGCATGGAAAAGCTCATCGAAGATTTTACCGCCGATCCGCTCGATTTCGATATCCAGGTCAAACTTCAAAGTTCGGATCTGGTTCCGAGCCGGCTCGGTGCCAATAATGCACCCCTGGGAAGAACATCTGCCCTGGGAAAATCTTCGGGAAAGTCGGATATTCAGACCGTGACAATCGGCAGATAGAGAACAGTAGTCGGCACTCAGCCGTCAGAGATCAATGGTAATAAAAGAAGAGGTGCTGCAGCACCAGATTCAGATAATGTTATATTAATTCCATTTTGAATTTCATCCCGCTTCAGCGGGATCGGATTTCGAATTTACAATTCATTATCCTATTATTTCGAATTTCGAGTTACGAATTTCGATATTGTCAAAGGAGTGGTTTCATGGCAGTTAAAGACATACGCAAGCTGTTGGAACGGTTGAATGACCATTGCCAGCATGCTCTGGAGGGTGCGGTTGGGTTTTGTGTCAATCGAGGTCATTACGAGCTTCGGTGGGAACATATGCTGATGCAGTTCATTGATATGGGGCAGGGCGATATTCCTCATATTCTCCGTCATTTCGAAATCGATTCTTCGCAGCTTAAGAAAGCGGTTAATCAGGAGCTTGAAGGTTTTCAGTCGGGAAGTACCGGAAAACCTTCGTTTTCGCCTCCCTTTCTTGAAGTGCTTGAGCATGGTTGGACGCTCAGTTCGCTTGATTTCGGCCTTTCGGCGGTAACTTCAGGAGCATTGTTTATTGCTGCGATCGAAAAGGGTATGACGGCCATGTCGGCTTATGGAACCATTCTTTCAAAAGTAAATGTAGAAACATTAAAGCAGGAATTTTTCAAAATAGCAGGACCGTCAGCCGAACAGCAGGGAGCCGGTGTTGCCGCACCGAAAGGTGCGCCCGGTGCAGCTGGTGCAGGTGAGGATATCCTCAATCAGTATTGTACAAATTTCACTAAAGAAGCGCGGGACGGCAAAATCGATCCTATTCTCGGACGGGATGAGGAAATCAGGCAGTCGCTTGATATACTCAACCGCAGAAGGAAAAATAATCCTATTCTGGTTGGTGAAGCCGGAGTGGGGAAAACCGCTATTATCGAAGGCATTGCGCTTCGTATCGCCAATGGGGACGTTCCGGAGCATCTGAAGAATGTTGATTTGTGGGGATTGGATCTGGGGCTCCTCCAGGCAGGTGCAAGTGTCAAAGGGGAGTTCGAAAAGCGTTTGAAAAACGTTATCGATGCAATTAAAAACAGTGCGACCCCCACAATTTTATTTATCGACGAAGCTCATACACTTATCGGCGCCGGAGGAGCTGCTGGACAGGGTGACGCCGCCAATTTATTGAAACCGGCACTGGCCCGGGGTGAACTGCGGACCATGGCTGCAACCACCTGGTCGGAATACCGGAAATACTTTGAAAAAGATCCGGCTCTCACCCGGAGATTTCAGCTCATTAAAATAGAAGAACCCGATGAGGAAAAATGCAGTATTATGCTCAGAGGTATCGGTACCAGCTATGAAAAACATCATGGTGTGCGGATCACCTATGACGGCATCAAATCGGCGGTATCCATGTCGCATCGATATATCTCGGGAAGACAACTTCCAGACAAGGCGGTCGATGTGCTCGATACGGCCTGTGCACGGGTTCGTATGAGTCAGAGCACGAAACCGGGCGTGCTCGATTCAGCCGAACGGGCACTTATTAATGCACAGCTCGAATTGAAAACCTTAAAAAAGGACCGTGATGCCGGAATTATCACTTCAGATGACCCAATCAGGGAATGTGAAGAAACCATTGCCGCTGAAGAAGAAGAAATCAAACAATTGACCGAGAAATGGGAAAAGGAGAAAGTTCTTGCCCAAAAAATAATCGAGCTTCAGGATGCCTGTAGTGTCTCGCGGGAAAAAGATCCTTTATCGGAAGAATCCAAAAAGCTTTCTGCAGAACTTGAGGAGGAGACAAAAAAGCTTGAAGAAGTTCAGGGCGAGGTCCCGATGGTGTTCCCCTGCGTATCACCGGAAGTCTGCTCTCAGGTTGTGTCTGACTGGACAGGAATTCCTGTAGGGTCAATGCTCAAGGACGAAGCCAGGACGCTTTTAGAGCTTGAAGAACGGCTTGGACAACGGGTTATAGGTCAGGATGATGCATTGTATGAACTTGCCAATACAATCCGGGCATCAAAAACAGGAATGGCAAATCCCGATGCTCCGATGGGGGTATTTCTCTTTGTAGGGCCATCCGGGGTAGGGAAAACAGAAACAGCAATTGCACTGGCCAATACAATGTTTGGTGGTGAAAAGTTCATGACTGTCATTAACATGTCGGAATATCAGGAGAAACATACGGTTTCTCAACTCAAGGGATCGCCTCCCGGATATGTAGGATATGGTGAAGGGGGTATTCTTACCGAAGCCGTACGTCAGAAACCATACTCGGTTGTTATTTTAGATGAAGTTGAAAAGGCTCATCTTGAAGTGATGAATCTTTTTTATCAGGTTTTTGATAAAGGGTTTATGCGTGACGGCGAAGGTCGTGAAATTAATTTCCGCAATACGATCATTATTATGACCTCGAACCTGGCCTCGGACCAAATTGTTGACATGTGCATCCCCGACAAGCCGTCGGCTGAAGAAAATGCCGAAGCTGCCGGTGCCGAAGCTGCCGGTGAAGAGGGGGAACAGGCGCCTGCAGAAGAATCTGCGACCGCTTCCCATGAAGAGATCATCGCTGCAATCCGCCCGACCCTGAGCGCTCATTTTCAGCCGGCTCTGCTTGGGCGATGCAAAATCGTACCTTTCCGTCCTCTCGACAAAGAGAGGATGCGGGGTATCGTTGCTCTCAAGCTCGATAAGGTCGCCCAGCGAATCCATGAACATCACCGTATCAGATTCAGTTGTTCACCTTCCCTTATCGATAACATTGCCGCTAACTGTACAGCAATTGAGGCCGGGGCTCGCAATGCCGATGCGGTTATCGACCAGACGCTGCTTCCGGCAATATCCCGTCAACTTCTGGCACGAACCGGTGCGGGTGAAGACGCTTACGAAAGTATTCATATCGGTGATGATGGTGAAGGTGGGTTTAATATCGATTTTTCCTGATGATTGCTCATTGTGCAGGGGCGTTCATTTGAACGTTCCTGCCATTTTCTCCTCCCCCTAAGAGGTCCGTTTCATGAATCGCAAATAGTCGTCAAACGATTTACCTCCGCTTCGATTCCATTTTCGAACTTTGCGTTCGTAGCGCTCATCTTCGGAGTTTTCCCGGGCGATTTGCGACATAACACCTTCCTGAAGTTTTACATCGGCAATTTTAAGACGGCATTTGACTGCTTTATTAATTTCCAGCTTCTGACCGCTTTCACTGTCGGCTTCCTGAAAGGGAAAGGTTCTGCAGGTTAAGGGACGGAATTCATAAATTGTGCAGAGATTTTGAGGGGAAAGAAAGATGCACCGTTCATTTTTCTTTTTTAAACCAAGCAGTCGTTTACCATAGGGCATTCGTATCCATAATCCGGCTTCCGGATCGTAATCGGCATCGCTATAGCTGTAGAAGCGAACGATTTGATTTGCTCTAAGACCCGTCCTTTTGGTAATTCGATGAACATCACTGTCGGTTACCGGCACAATCGGTTCGGTGCAGCATACGGCACAGTTGGAACAGACGGAAACAATGGTGCGGGGGGAAGACATAGGGGGTGCTTTCTTTTTAGACAAAATTGCGCTCCGTTAAGTTAAAGTGGTATGCTGGTTATGTACTTTTTAATTTCGGTGGCAATTTCTAGGGAAGGCTTTTTCCGGCCGAGTTTGTTTTTGATATCCGACAGAGTGTTTGCTGTTTCGATATAGCAGGATTGAGACATTATGAATTGCTCCATTTCCCGGGCAAGCGTTTCGGGTTTCATACGCTCCTGAATACATTCGGGGACTACGGTGCGCCCGCAGATGATATTCGGCATTCCGATATGCTTTATACTGACCGCCCGTTTAATAAGCTGGTAGGTAATAAAGGATGTTCTATAGGCGATTACCATGGGTACGCCGTGCAGTGCTGTTTGAAGCGTTGCTGTACCTGAAGTTACAAATGCGAGATCGGATTTTTCCAGGAGTTTATCAAGCGGGCCGGTGAACAACTCGGCCTTAACTTCGCCGATATGAGGAGCAAAGAGCGATTCTGGGAGCTGGGGGTGGCGGGAAATAGATATTGTTAAAGAAGGATATTGCCGGAGAAGGTGTCGGCAGGCTTCAATCATAGGGCCCAGATTCCGGTCAATTTCCTGGGGCCGGCTTCCGGGAATCAAAGCGATACGGAAATCCTTGTTTTTAAAAAGGATATCAATATCCGAGGTATGTTTATTCTCTTTCTTATTATTGATCGACTCAACAAGGGGATGCCCTACAAAACGGACCGGTGAAGGATAGGGCGTAAAGATTTTTTCTTCAAAAGGAAAAACAACGCCGATAAAGGATGCCGTGGTTCCGAGAATTTTTGCGCGTTTCTTTTTCCATGCCCATACCTGTGGAACGATATAATAGATGACCGGAACACCTCTTTTATGAGCCGCTTTCATAAGCGGAAAATTGAAACCGGGATAATCGACACAAACAAGAACAGACGGCCTTTTCCGCTCCATGATTCTGATCAATTTATCTTTTGCTTTGAGAAAAAAGGGAAGATGGGTAACGACTTCGGCAAAACCCATTTTATTGAAGGGCTCGAAAGGCATTAATGCGGTAAAACCCTGTGCCTGCATGGCCGGACCGCCGATACCAAAGCATTCGAGTGAAGGATCTGATGTTTTGAGTTGATGAATGACGGCGGCTGCATGGTTGTCACCCGATGGATCGCCTGCTACAAACATCACGGATGGGGGCTCCATAGTTCCGCTCTCTTTTTCTTTACCTGATTTAATGTTAAAACAGCGTTTCGGAGAACGAACTGTTCTTTTTCATCTTGCCGAGATGCTTTTTCAGGTCGGGCAATTTGTCACGGGATATGGCCAGAACGGCATCGCCGACTGCGACTAAAATAATATTGTCGAGGCCAATAGCTGCCAGGTTCATACTCGACTTATTGACTATAATAGAATTTGAAATATCTGATTCATAGATAGAATCACCTACCAACGTGCAACCCCCGGCAGATGACCGGTTATGACGAGCCACCGATTCCCACGAACCTACATCGTCCCAGGAGAACCGGGGTGTAACCATTGCAACACGCCTCGAATGCTCCATGATTCCAAAGTCAATTGATTCATTTTCGACATTGTGATAAAAGCTGTCGATTGCTTTTTGTGAGAAATTACTCCGTGCGGCCATCTCCGACAGAGCATATACCGAGGGCATATATTTCTGAAATTCTTCCAGAATAATAGAACACTTCCAGACAAACATACCGCTGTTCCAGAAATAATTGCCCGATTTAACATAGGATGCAGCCTTTTTATCGGAAGGCTTTTCGACAAATTTCTGCACCAGACAGCTTTGGACATTCCCCTTACTGCCGATCGGTTTCCCACGACGGATATAGCCATAACCGGTATCAGGGCGGGAGGGCGGAATACCGAATACGATCAGGCGATCCGTCTGCTCCGCAAGGCCGGCAGCATACTTTATTGCTGATACAAATGATCTTTTCGGAGATATTGCATGGTCTGCCGATAATACAACCATCACGGCATCGGAATGCTTGCGGATAATCCACTGCGCAGCAAGGCATACGGCGGGAGCAGTATTTTTCCCAACCGGCTCTTTAATGAATTCACAGGAAAGGTTCCCGGGCAATACCTTACTTATCGCAGAGGCTATTTTTTTCCCTGTAATAATTAAAGGCCTCTGTTGAGCACTGCAGAAATCATCTACCCTCTGAAGCGTTTCGATTATCATTGGCTTATCACTGATGAGAGGAAGAAGCTGCTTAGGTGATGACGACCTGCTTAAAGGCCAGAAACGCTCTCCGATTCCACCGGCTAAGATAACTGGAATAATATTCATAAATGTTCCTGTTTAATGTTTAAGAGAGAGACTGGTGTTTTTCTTTTAAACTTTTCAGGGCATTGTAGGGAACCCGGGGAACACCGATTTCCGCTCTGTAATGGGCTATGCTGTGAAAATCGGAGCCGCCGGAATATGATAAGTCGTGAGTTTTGCAAAACCGAAGATAATGCCGGGTTTGTGACTGGGAGTGCTCGGAGTGATAAACTTCAAGACCGGCAAGGCCATCCCGCATAAATTCATCTAATCTGTCATTAACTTTGGTGACTCCCGGATGAGCGAGAATAGGAAGTCCATTCGCCTCACGAATAAGGTCGAAAACTTCTTTTGGATGAAGGATCATCTTTTTGACATAGGCGGGAGAGTCGTAACCGATATATTTATCAAAAGCTTCTCTGAATGAATATACCAGTTCTTCTTTTAACAATGCTGCCGCGATATGGGGTCGGCCCACCGCTCCTTTTCCGGCAATATTAAGCACTGTTTCAAATCGGAGATCTGTCCCTTGATCGTTTAAATTCTCGACCATTTTTTTTGCCCGCTTATACCGGGCGCGTTTCATCTCAGCAAGCTTCCGGATAAAATCCTCGTTGGTATCATCGATGTAATATCCAAGAATATGGATATCCATGCCTTCAATCTCCGATGAAAGCTCAACCGCAGGAATGACCTCAATATCCAACTCTGAACCAAGCTTTTGAGCAAGAGGATATGCATCAATGCAATCATGATCAGTAATGGCTATGGCCTTCAGGTTCTTTTGAAATGCCATATCAACCACTTCCTGCTCCGAAAGCGAACCGTCCGAATATTTAGTATGAATATGTAGATCTATATGTTTTGTTCTAGAACCGACTCCTGACTGCATTATATTCCATTTCTTGATTTAGCCACATTTTTAAAGGGTTAAAATAACCCAAAATTGCACAATTATTCAAGGGTTTATGACGAAAAGTTTTTTGGTTCGCTTTTATTGCTCTTTCCAGCCTCCCAAAGGCATTGAAATTAATTGAAATAGCAACACCTGTTTTCCAAACCCGGATTTGTAGGCCTTTTATCGGCATGCAGTTCCGGTGCTGCGTGAAGTATACTAATTCGAATCTACACTAACAGATATTGTTTATGAGCACTCTTCGTTGTTAAAATTGTAACATTCTTGTATATTCATATCATGAAAAACAATGGTGATGATTCAGGATTTGAAAAAAATCTTCGTGAAATTCTGGATTCCGGTGGTGAATCTAATCCGAAGAGAAATACCGATAAAACCGGGACTTCACCCGAACAGTTTTCGGCTCAAGAAAAGAAGCCGACTCACTCAACACCACGTATTCCAGCCTGGGTTGAGATAATCGTCCGAATAATTGCGATTATTATTGTGGTTATACTTCTCTTTCAATTCGGGATAAATATTGCGACCAGATAGCAGGCTTAAGGCCAGATCGTGATTGGCAGAATTGGCATCACGACTTTATCTCGTGACCTTCTCATAACTTCGTAATCACTCTGCTCTCTATCGAAGTATCGGATTTTGCAAAATCCGTTCTGTAAAATGGTATTCCCATGAAGATCGGGAAAGGTGGCGCATAAATCTTTTGAAGTTGCGGCGTGAAGCCCGATAATTACCTTCTATTAATTCTTTTTGAGCGGTGAATCTGAATATCTCACGACTATCATAACCCAGCTTTTCAAGAATCTCATGAAATTCATTTTCGGAAAGTTCTCCCAGATAAAACTGTGCAGTTGCCCGGGGAAGGGGGTAGGGGCTTGGGGCATCAATAACCGACCTGAACAGCAAATCGAAGTCCTTGTGTTGCCTGGTATAGGGTGCGAGTTCACCCGTTTTCAGTTTCGCCAGCCAGGGAAGGTCTGTTCCGCGAGGGCATTCCTGATAGATTTTCCGGTAAATCTTTAACGCATCTTTATACATAAAGCGATATTCGTATATTTGTGCAAGCATCATCCATCCCATCCAGCCGTCATGGGTTTGTATTGGTGGAGTAATACTTCGGTTAAATGCTTCATTGGCTTTTTTTCTCTCCCCTTTCATTAAATATGCCATTCCTCTTTTCAACCGGATACTGGAGAGAAGAATGGGGTTATCACTGAAACGGTCCGCGGCCCGAGTCAAAACCGATAACGCTTTTCCGGGCATTTTAGCACGAAGATAATGATTTGCCGCATAGAGATAAAGATTCCCTGTTAAGCTTGTCTGATCATTGTAAGCCCAGGCAAGACTGTCGACATTGGCAAGCGCTTCATTAATCCGGTTATTATCGATAAGAGAGGCATTCCGCTGTGCCATCAGTAAAATGGCATGCTGATTACCCGGATGAGATGGATATCGTTTATGTAACTCTCTGAAACGAATCATCGCTTCATCAAAATTGTTCTGATGGTAATAAAGAGTTCCAAAAAGATAATGGGCTTGTGCAAGATGGGTTTGATTACTGTATTTTGAGTTCAGTGTTTTGTTAAGAAATTCCCGCGCCCGGGTATACCGTTGCATCCGGATCAGACAGTCACTGATTTTAAGAAGTACATCGGGTTCCTGTTCAAAATCGGGAAAGTCTTCCAGAAGCATCGAGTATTCTTCGAGAGCAGTTACAAGATCTCCTCTTTCCCAGAAACGGTCGGCAACATGTGTCGGGCTGGAGAGCCGAGGAATAGCAAGACGATAAACTTTTAAATTATCAAAAAGCACTGTACCACCGGAGGAAAAGAACCCGATTTTCTGGTGAGATTTTCCGAGTGGCGGAAAAAGGTCCCATATCGTTGCAATATGTTTGTCGTTAATTGAAAAAGAAATTTGTCCATTTTGTTTTTCAACGGTGACATGATATGAGCAACGTTCAGGATGGTCCGGGAGAAGGAAATCCCTGAAAAGGAACTTACTGGAAGGGAAGGTGATTCCGCATTCAGGCGTACCCCAACGATTTATGTGAAAGGTATATCCACTGTCCGGCGAGTCGCCGTTAAGAAAAAAACCGACATCAAACAATGACTTTTCGGTTGCTGCAATATCAAACTCGATTTTAATATCTCTGGTCAGGGGTTTTTCGAGCCTGATAAATCCGGATGTATTGCCGGGTGCGTGAAGAGCGCCGTCACGGATTACCCAGATCGGTTTTTCCCGGCTTTGCCCCATTGTAAATGATTGCCAGTTTTCATCGGTTTTGTCGGTGCTGAATGATTCTGAATAGACCAACTGCCAATGAGGCCTTTCTTTCCGGTTCTGAGTATAGAGCGAAATACCGATAATAGTTGAGAAAAGGATTATTAACGTGGTGATGACAGCCCAGGCCCAGTATTTTTTAAAAAAATGTTTGCCCCGTGAGATAAACGAAGGCGGGCGTGCAAGAACAGGTTCGCCTTTCTGATAACGCCGTACATCGTCACTCATTTCCTCCATGGTCTGGTATCGCTTATCCTGATCTTTGTGCATGGCTTTAAGAGTTATTGCTTCAACTTCAACAGGCAGCCATTGCACAAGTTTGCGGGGAGGAATAGGATCCGATTCCAGTACATTCATTGTTGTCTGATGTATGCTTCGGGGATCAAGGTAGGGATTCTTGAAAGTTAACATTTCGTAGAGCATAATTCCCAGCGAACAGATATCGCTCCGGTGATCGGCTGCGGCACCCAGCAGCCGTTCGGGCGCCATGTAGGCCGGGGAGCCCATGATTTCGCCGGTCTGGGTAATAGACCCTTCTTCATTCTCCAGCGCTTTTGCAAGACCGAAATCGATAAGTACCGGCGATGCATCATCCCGCATAATGATATTATTCAGTTTCAAATCACGGTGGACAATCTTCTGGCGATGGGCATAACCCAATGCATCGGCAAGAGTGGATACTATTTCAAGTACATCAACAAGTTTGGGCTTCTCAAGATTAAGATAATAGTACAGATTTTTGCCCGGGATATAATCCATTGCCAGAAAGTAAACATTGTCTTCCATGGCGACTTCATGAATACTGACTATATTGGGATGATTGAGCTGAGCGACGGCATGAGCTTCCGAAAGAAAACGGTCCACAAAGCGACGGTTGATTGTTATGTTCGCCGGAAGGACTTTGAGGGCGACGACCCGGTCGAGATCGAGTTGCAGTGCTTTATAGACTACTGCCATTCCGCCACGGTCGATTTCTTCGATAATGCGGTATTTGCCTAATGTCGAGCCGACCTTGAAAAATGTCCGCTCAATTCGGGGAAGGAGATTTTCGATCTCGACATTACCTTTAAGCGAGAATCGCTTTGTAGATTTTGTGTCCTGGGATGCCATAATTTTATGAAAGTAATATACTCTACGCTCGGTGGCACAATACCAAAGATCGTCCTTATAGCTATAATAGCATAGTCAGCGCCTATTTGCAATAAAGCGTCTGTTCTTTATAGCATTTTTAAGCCGGCCGAATTCGTCGGGTATGGGCGCAGTAAAATTGAAAACCACCCGGGTGACAGGGTGAGGGAATGTCAGCTGATAAGCATGGAGATACATCCGTTGCATGCATCCGGTGGCGGTAAAAATCTTTTTATCCTGCTCACGGTCACCATACCGCATATCGCCGATAATGGGAAATCCCTCATGAGCGGTATGGATTCTGATCTGATGAGTTTTTCCTGTGTCGAGCAGTATCGAAAGTTCTGATATATGCCCCGAATTCCAGGTAACTTTGTAACGGCTTTGTGAACCAGTGCCATTGGTACTTACTTTCATTTTGGTTCCACCGGCAGTGGTATGAGTTCGCTCCAGACCGAGTGAAATGGTCCCTTTCCTGGATTGTGGTACACCATGACAAAGAGCAATGTACTCTTTGGTAATATCTCCTTGACGAAGGGAGTGGTGAATTTTTCTGAGGACCTGTTTGTTTTTGGCTATCATTATAATACCGGAAGTTTCTTTGTCGAGTCGATGGACCAGAACCGGTTCTATGTAATTTTTTGCCGTGGTTTTACTGAGGATATAGCTCTTGGCACAATCGATAAGAGTGTCGCTTTTAAGGTGACCGGTACCCGGATGCACCGCAAGGCGAACCGGTTTATTGCATAAAATCAAGGTTTCATCTTCAAAAATAATTTTAAAATTCCGGTTAAAAAAATCGGTGTTAACGAGATTTTTTATCTGAGTTGAAGGAGCGGTTTTTTTATGAACTAATTCGGCGTTACTAAGCGAAGGGATTTCAAGTACATCACCATCATGTATTCGATAATCGGCCTTAGCTTTTTTTTCGTTAATTTTTACATCACCCCGCCGAATAAGATGATAAATAGCTGAAAGGGATTTGAGAGCAAGATGTTTTCGAAGATAGCGGTCAAGACGGCTTCCGGCATCGTTGGCGCCAAGGATCAGTTTAATCATGCTACCTTCTTTTTTGCCGTTCTGATATGCCAAAGAGCAAAGCCTGAAAAAATGCCCAGGGAGTCGGCTATAAAATCCTGCCAGGTACACATGCGATTTGGTATCAGCGTCTGATGAACCTCATCGATACAGGCAAAAAGAAGGGCAAAGAAAATCCATACAGCAATAAGATTCCATCCGGCCGAAGGATTCCGGTAATTGATATGGCGCATGAGAAGAAAACCGAGAATACAGTACTCACCAAAATGTGCAATCTTATCCCATTGCCACATCGATGTGGCAATGGGCATTTGCTCGCCGGGAATCGAACTTAAAATTACAATTATACATGCCCAGAGTATGAGCGGAAGCATTGTATTAAATCGAGTCTGACTCATAGGTGCCCTCAATAGCGATCAAACAACCCGCTGATCGACTTACCCTGGTTTGTATAGGTAATTGCCTTTGCTAAAAGTTCTGCTACAGAAATGATATGAAGCTGAGGAATCCGTTTATATTCGGGAATATACACGGTATCGGTTACAACGAGTCGCGATAAATTGCTTGTCTTTATACGTTCGATAGCACTCCCGGAAAGAACACCATGAACACAGCACGCCTGAACTTCTTTAACCCCAAGGTCGTGCAGGACATTGGTTACCTGACAGAGCGAACCGGCGGAAGCAACCTCATCATCAAAAATCAACGCCCGTTTTCCTTTTACATCGCCGATAATGGAATGAATCGTTGGATTTTCAGTGTCATCGGTACGACGTTTGTCCATAATGGCCATAGGGAGCTGAAGTACTGCTGCGTAATATTTTGCGTGCTTGGCACTGCCCGAATCAGGGGCAACAACGACGCAGTCTTCGGTTCCTTCTTTTTTAAAAAACTCACAAAGCTCTTTTCCGGCGAGAAGGTGATCGACTGGAATGCGGAAAAAGCCCTGAATCTGGGGAGAATGAAGGTTCATGGCCATGACTCGATGGGCGCCGGCGGTCTGAAGCAGATCGGCTACAAGACGGGCCGTGATGGATATTCTGGCTTCATCCTTTTTGTCGGAGCGAACATAGGGATAATAGGGAGTAACTGCAGTGATGCGTGCCGCACTCGCATGCTTGATAGCATCGATAAGAATCAGAAGCTCCATGAAATTTTCGTTAACAGGGGTGCAGGAGGGCTGAATAACAAAAACATCTTTGCCCCGAACGCTTTCATCGATTTTTACTTTAATGTTTTCGTTGCTGAATTTGATAATCTTACATTTACCAAGCCGAACTCCGGCATACCGACAGATCTCTTTTGCCAGAGGCTGGTTTGCATTACCGGCAAAGATCTTTAACTTCCCTAACATGGTGTGTACTCCAAAAAATTAAAGTTACTATGTATAAATTCAGTCTGTTCAGCTGTTTTTTCTTGCATCCCACTCAAATGTCAGATCCAGAATGGATTCCTGCATTAATTGAGGTTGCATGATCATTTTCGGTTCAAAATAAAAATCGCCTTCCTCAAGATCGAGCATGGCGAAAATCGCTTCTCTTCCAGTGGTATTCCGATAAAATGCATCAATTACTTTCCCATCAGCGAATGTAAGATATCCTTTCCGGCGGCCACAGTAGATATGGAGAATTCCCTGGCGACGCCCGATTTCAAGAAACTGAATTGCATCAAGAAGCGATGTCTGTTTCAGATTGCCGGAAAAAACAAATGTTGTGTGGGTCTCCTGGATGTCGGCAAGATTACTCCTGGTACGATTTTTCAGGAAAAGGATCATCACCGCAATACCGATCCCGCCTGCAAAAGCGGCAATTTCAATCAAAAATGATTGTATGAAACCCATAGGTGCAACTAAACTCATCTAAAAGGTGATAAAATGGTACTATCAGAGCAAAATCGGCTATTTTTTTGAGGAATAAATATAATCTTTTGTTCGGGATATCTTCTCAATTCCTTTAATTTTTTGTATTCGCCTGAAAATCTGTTTCAGTTGATTCTTGTTACGGATTTCAATCTTGAAAATATTATGTACCCGTTGGTTTTCGGTTCTAATCGATCCTTCGATCACATTAGCGCCGAAATTAGTAAATACCTTCGATATTTCATAAAGAAGGCCGGGAGAATCATTGGCGACAATTTCAATTATAACAACATACCGGCCATTTTCCTGATTGTCCCAGCTGACGGCAATAGTTCGTTCTTCCTCATTACGGAAGCTATTAACATGAGGACAATCCGAACGGTGTATGGCAATACCTCGTCCTTTAGTCACGAATCCAATGATGGAATCGCCGGGGATCGGATTGCAGCATTTGGCAAAACGAATCATTATATTTTCGGTGTCGTCGACAGGTATCGGAAAATTGGGATTAACAAAAGTACGAACAAATCCCGATACCATTCGTGACGGCATCGACTGCCTGGATTTTCGCGTTTGAAAGTAGTGTACAATTCGGCTGATGGGAAGTTCGCCTTTTCCAACGAGTTCGTAGACCTGATCGAGGTTGTTGATTCCCAAAGATTTCAACATTCCCGGTACATGATCAGTAAATTGGGAAGAAAAATGGAGTTTATTGTAATTTGTACGGATGATCTTTTTGCCCAGCTCGATACTTTCGTGCTTTTCCATATTTTTAAAATACCGCCGGATCGAGGAACGGGCTTTGGCGGTTTGGATGTGCTGCAGCCAGTCGATAGAGGGCCACTTGGATGATGAATGAAGAATTTCGACAGTACAACCGCTTTTTAAAACTGTGTTTATCGGCTCAATTTTGCCGTCAACCTTTGCGCCGATGCAATGAAGTCCCAGATCGGTGTGAACGGCAAAGGCAAAATCCAGGACCGTAGCGCCCTTGGGAAGAGAAATCAGGTCTCCTCTGGGGGTAAATATGAATATTTCGGCATGAAACAGGTCAACTTTGAAAAATTCAAAAAATTCTGCCGAATCGGTGAGATCTTTTTGCCATTCGATAAGATTCTTCAGCCATTCCAGCGCATGTTCATCCTTTGAATTAATGTCTTCTTCACCATTTTTATATCGCCAGTGCGCTGCAATACCATCCTCAGCAACATGGTTCATTTCCCAGGTCCGTATCTGTATTTCAGTAATATTGCCGTGCTCACCAAATATTGTCGTGTGCAGCGATTGATATCCATTCAGTTTAGGCGTCCCGATATAGTCTTTGAAACGGTCCTGGATGGGTTTCCATATTGAATGGACAATGCCCAGAACATGATAGCAATCCCTGATACTGTTGGTAATAACCCGGATTGCAAGAAGATCGTATATTTCTTCGAAGGGCCGGTTATAGAGGTGCATTTTGCGGTAGATACTGTAAAAATGCTTGGGACGGCCGATTACAGTCGCTTCAATTCCTTCCTGTTCGAGCTTATGCCGGAGAGGAATAGTAAAGCTGTCGATAAGTTTTTCACGGTCATAGCGTGAATTTACAATTTTTGTGACAATTTTTTTGTATTCATCGGGGTGTAGATGTTTGAATGCAAGATCTTCAAGTTCCCATTTGACTTTTGCCATTCCGAGACGGTGAGCCAGGGGGGCGTAGATATCGATTGTTTCGGCCGCGATATCTCGAATCTTTGACGGTTTTAAATATTTCAGTGTGCGTAAATTATGGAGCCGGTCGGCAAATTTGATGATAATTACCCGGATATCTTTGGCCATGGACAAAAGCATTTTCCGATAGGTTTCGGCCTGGCGTTGAGCCCGGGATTTCATCTCAAATTTCTGGATCTTGGTAACGCCATCAACCAGCGGGGCAATTTCCTCGCCGAATTCTTCGGTTAATTGATCCTTGTCGACCGGAGTATCTTCAAGAACATCATGTAAAAGGCCTGCGGCGATTGTAATCGAATCGAGCTGTAATTCGGCTAAAATGAGGGCAACGGCAACGGGATGGGAAAGAAAGGGCTCTCCGGATTTGCGGACCTGGTTCTTGTGTGCTTCCCAGGAGAAACAAAACGCCTTGCTAATCAGCTCGGTATCAACCCGGGGGTTGACTTCCTTGATTTGGGTAATCAGGTTTTCGGCGGATCGTTCGACCGACCATTCCATTAACAGCATTATAGCCCATTTCCTGTAACGGCGGATACCAGAAGCTGATCAAAGCAAATATACTACGATTACGAGCCCGCAGGTAACTTGTTGCCATGGCGCTGATCTTGAGTTCAGGCCACCATTTCGCAATATCGGGTTGGGGTTCATTTGCTCCGGCCAGACCCCCGAATCGCTTATGTCGTCTCAGATATATACGGACAGTAATTTAATGTCGGAATCAGATATTAAGCCGCTCTTTTTCCTGTCGAAAAATTGAAAGCTTTGATTCCACTTCTCCCAGAAGAAATCGCAGTTCCGAGGTTTTCTCGATAGCTTCGCGAATCCGCTCCTCTTCAGTTGTTACATTGGTTATCTGCGCTTTGATATCTTCCATAAGAAGGTTAAGTGTTGCAATGCGGTTTTCACTTTCCTTTATCGAAGCTTTTTCTTTTGTAAGTCGTGAGACGCGCTTGTCAACTGAATCCATGATTTCTTCAAGTTTAAATACCTGTTGACGGGTATTCTGGATTTCTTCAGCCTGAGATTCGATTTCTTCGATTTCATGCTGCGCTTTCCGGGCAAGTTCCCCAAGATGATCGATCTTTTTCTGGGTTTCATTAACCATTTCCCGGTCTTTATCGATCGTCTCGATTCTGATTTCCATATCGCTGATTACCGTGTTGAGACTTTCGAGGCGTTTGTCGATGGTTTCAATCTTGGAAGAGCGGCGGTTAATCTGGTCCATCTCCGCATTCAGCGTTTCGATACCACCTTGTACTTCAGAAAGTTTTTCCGACGCCGTTTTTATATACTGATTGTGGCCGTCGATCTCTTTCATGTGGTTGTCGATTTCATCATGTAACTGCTGCAAATCGTTAGTGTTTTCTGCGGCGGCGGTTTTGAAATCGGATATTTTGCCGGTAAAGACATTGAGTGAGTCGTTACCCTGGCTTACCATGGTCTCGAGCTGGCTCTGCATTTCCCGGATACGGCTCTCTTCCTGTGTCAAGGCCTGTTTTTCTTCAGAAAGACGTTTCATCATTTCCTTTGCTTCAAGCGACTGAGCCGAAATCGCGGAGAGCTGTTGAAGAACATCTTCGACCGCCTTCTGTTCTTTGGTAAGATTCTGTATTTTCATGTTAATATCACCGAGAAGGTAGTTTAATTGATCGAGCCGTTTTTCGGTGGCGTCAATCATTCCTTTTCGTTCGAGTTGCGTATTAATGCGATCGTCAATATCCGAAACCATCGTTCCGAGATTCCGTATTTTTTCGTCGACATCTTTGATGATTTGGGCCTTTCCTTCAGTATCCTTGATAGAATCACTGGTTGTTTTCGAAAGTGCTTTTAATTCATCGATTTGCTGCGACATGGCCATGATTTCCTGCTCGTGCTCACCAAGTTCCTTGATTTTTTCTTCCAGAAGTTCGGCGCTCGAGAAGAAGGTGTCCATACGTTTAGTCAGTTCTTCGGCTTCAGTGCGATACTCATGTAATGTTTCTTCTTTTCTGCATGTGTCGTCGATCAGGGTGCGCATATCCTCGAGTTTGGATTCAAATGCTTCGATATTCCGCTCGTTTTTCCGAATGGATTCAAAACGGGAATCGATTTCATCCAGTTGGGTCTGGCATCCTGCAATGCGCTGGGTAATGGTATCGACAGCGCTCCATTCCTGATTAAGCTCATCGATTTTAGATCTGATCTTATTAAGATTGCCTTCGTATTCAACAATCTGGTTGTTACTGTTTTCGAGCATCTGTTTGTGTTTTGTCAGTGTATTGAGAATGGCTTCGGTATTACGGGCAATGGTCATAACCTCGTGTGCCCGTTCGTTTACTTCCTCAACATGGGCGCTGTTGGATCTGAAAACATCAAGCTTTTCTTCGAGCTGTGTATCGAGTACCTTGATCTCCTTGATTTTTTCGGTAGTCTGATCCATAAGTTTCTGGAACTGACGTATTTCCGTAATAGATGCATGACTCTCTTCGAGCAGCGTATTGATACGATCGATGTTTTTTTCGGCCTTATCCAGTTTGGAAACTTTTTCCTGGAGATATTTCATTTCAGAATCGATTTTCCAGGTAAGCGAATTCAACCGCCCCGCTTCTTCGGTCGCTTTGTCAACCACAATCCGCTGGGCTTCAAGAGACTTTACTTTGTTTTTGATATACTCGGAAAGATTGTTCAGATTGTCGATCTTTTCCTTCAGTAATCTGACCTTGTTGATTTCTTCACTGAAATCGGAAAGCTTTCCCTCTAACGTTTCTGTTTGTGACTGCGTTTCATAGAGCATCGCCTGGGTTTTTGTAAAGCTTGTTTCAATCTTCTGGGATCGTTTTTCCATTTCTTCTACATAGCCGAATGCTTTTTCCTTGCGCTCGTCGAATTCTTGTACGGCCTTGAGGGTACGGTCAAGCAGACTTGAATCACCTCTTTTTTCGATTTTCGACACCAGGGAATCGATTGAAGAAGCCATTTCGTCTACCATGTTTTGGTTGGTGGTAATTTTATTTACCGATGACTCGATTTTTTCTATCCGTTCTTCAAGCGATCCGGTTTTGGAAAGCAATGCTTCGATATTCGAATATTTTTCATCAGCACGGTCGAGTTTCTTTGAAAGCTCCGTAAAACGTACTTCCATCTTGCCGATATTTCCCTGAACATTCTCAGCTGTCTGCTTCTCGGCCATAACATCGGAACGTTCTTTTTCAACCGATGCGAGAAGAGAATGGAGGTCGACTTTTTCGGCACGTGCGTTTTTGAGTAAATCCTGAATTTCATTGAGGTGCGCCTCAATTGTTTCTGCCAACTGTTGTGGGTTTTTAATTTCCTGCTTCTTTGAAAAAGAGAACATCATGATATATGCTCCTCCTGAGGGAAGGTCGTTTCCATTTTAATTTTCCAGGCGCCTTGCCTGTTTATGAAAGAAAGCTTTTTGCCATTCTGTACATTTATAGCATCGGAGGTATAGGTTTGAATAAATTTCACAACCGCGGTTGAATCGGAAAAGTCTGCAAGGGTAATATCTTCGATGCCAACTTCAATAAACGAATAAATGGTAAATGTCCGCTCTTTTTTCTCTTTCCAGGCATTCCAATGTAACCCCTGGCCGAAAAATGTGGAGGTGTCATAAAAATGAGCGTATTGTTCGATATCCCGGGACTCCCAGGCTTTTTCCCACGAATTGAGCACTTGCTTAAAGGTGTCCTGATATTTTTTGTGTTTTGCCATGAAACGATTCTGCTTTTGGGCAACCTTTCGGGCGAGTACGGAAATGGGATTCTCGAGCTGAGGGTCGTTAATGATAATCACCGGGGTGCCCATTCCAAGCTTTAAATAGGACGACAATTCCCTGAGATCTTTATTATAAAGCTCGAGGCATCCCCGTGTTTGAAGAGGAACTGAATCGGGGCGTGTTCCATGGATCCATATGCCTTCTCCATTACGGCCGAATTTGCGATCTTCATCATTCGGGTAATTCAATACAAAGGCAAGGGGGCCATAAATTTCCGGTAGTTCGCTGTTTTCCTTTCTGCCGGTAATAAAATAAGCCCCTTCGGGCGTTTTCTTGTCGCCGGCACGCTCTTTTTTTCCATCCCGTTCGCCCACAGCCATGAAATATTTCTCCACAATATTCCAGGTGGCAGGTGATTGCTGTTTTAATAAATAGAAACTTTTTGTACTTTTATTTGCAATTATCGCAAAATCGGTTTTTAGTGCCGGAGGAATATGCTTTTTTACAGGTTCCGATTTCCCCGGTTTGGGATTTGCGGCATTTTCTTCAGCCTTTTCCTGCTCAATCGGCGATGCTTCTGCTCTGGAGAAATCCCGAAATGTCCTTTGGCGGGTTTCCAGCAGATTTTTCGTCGTTTTAATTATTGCTGGAGAAAAGGTGTAAAGTAAAAAGCCTCCAGCAACCACACCTGCAACAATACCCGTGGTTACAGCATGCTTTTTTACATGCTTGAACAGGGATGGTGAATGATAGGCCCTGGCAATTTCCCGTTTCCTTTTCCAGGTTTCAAGCCGGAACTGGAACTTTTTGCCAATATATGAGACGCTGCGTTCCAAGGATTGCCACATAGAATGGATACCTATCTTATTTTTCAGCGAGTTGGATATCATAGGATTCACAATAACTTATTATATATTCAACCCCGATATCGGTCAACTTCATTAAAAAATAAAACTTATTTAAGTGATTAGCACACTGTTTCAAGCAGTGAAAGCAATTCTTTTAAAGCCTTATCTTCACTTTTCCGTGAAAATGCTATTCCTTTTGAATAGGAAGAGGATTTGCAATACTGGGCCAGTTCATTTTCATTAAATATACCGAACGCTGTCTTACGCAACAGAATTGCCAGCTGGAAAAAACTGCTTTTTCCGCTGATTATGGCTTTTGACTGTTGGATTAAGGCGGCTGTCTGAGGAACGTTGAGATTGCTGATTACAGGAACGCCCAGTTTTTGGGCCAATGATCGTAAGTTATTGTCATTTTGATCGTTAGGCAAATAAATATAACAGGGAATATGCCGCTCTTTGACTAGTGTATCCAGGAGAGACTCTGTCCATTTTTCTCCAAATTCTACAAACAGCGCTGCAGCGTCGATACCGATATGGCGTGAAGAAAATTTGATGCCGGTTTCCTGGAAAAGATAGTTAACTTCTTCAAGCGCCTTTTTCGCCACAACCCATCGATTGCCACCAGTGGAGCTGGCACCGAACAGACTGGCCAGAACCATATTTTGTTCGGACAGGTATATATCGTTGGGGGAGGGGCGAACCCGGATATTAATAAATGGATATGCATTAGTAGACCAGAAACCTGCACGCAAAGGGGCTCCGGTACTCCCTGCAAGGATCAGCAATGGAAGGTCGGCGTTCTTCTCAAGCAAAAAGCAAATGGTAAAGCCTTCTTTGCGAAGAAGACTACTCAAATTGTCTAGCTCGCGAGAGCCAAGATAATGCTCATTTTCTTCATATTCGAGGACCGTTCCGATGCCGGGGAGCTTGTTGAAAAAGGGGCTTACTTTCTGCTCACAGACCAGAGTCGTCTCGACTTTGGGGAAACGGGAAAGAAGTGCCAGCACGGAATCGAGATGAAATAATGATTCAAGAGGCGTTTTAGGAAGGATAAAACATATCTTCCGGGCTTCAGATGGAGTGATTGGAAAATGAAGGCCCACTGCTGTAATCTGCTTTCGCAATAGCCATCGTGATAAAGCATGCTGCAGCTTCTCGCTTAAAAAACGGTAGAGATAATATTTGAATGTTTTTGAATCCTTTGAATTTTCCATAACCAGATTATACAATATAGATATTCTTTTTAGAAGTACCGACTTTTGCGATATAAAGTAAAATAAAACACCGGGAGCCCTTCGAAGGAAACATAATTAAAAATTGTATTGTTGGAGCTGAAAAGTATTGTTAACATCCTCAAGAGTATTCAAAAATATACCGGCAGCTATTGAATATCTGGTATATGCCAGTCTTACGTATTTACTAATTGCCGCGCAATCATCAGGAATTCTCCTTCATTTGCCCTTCTCCACTTATCTTGTCGGAACCGCAGGCGTCATTACACTTCTCTGGGTTCTCATCGGTTCGCTTGCGAACTGGAACGTTGCATGTAATACCCGCACTTTCCCGGGGATAATGATTATAATTATTGCAGCGATTCATTTGACACGAAATCCTTCTCTGGTTTATCCTGATAATTCACCACTTCTTTTTTTGTATTACGGGTTGATTCTTCTCTATGCGAGTTTTGGAAAAATCCTGTTCTGGATGCTTGCGGTAATTGTTCCTCTTGTCTTTGAAACAGGCATGCTTATACTGCATACTGGAGATTCTCTGGATGTCACTATGATGAAATTATTGCCGGAAATAAGTATCATGTCACTTATCGGGGTTTTCCCCTTTTTTATTGCCAAATTCGGCAGGCGAGAAAAAGCTTCGGGAAAAAGAATCTCTCCGGATATAATTGCCTATGCCAAAAATACAGCAGAACAGCTTCCTGTTCAAAAGGAAGAAATAAAACCGGGATCCGACCAGGAGTCCTCTTCACCGACTACACTCAGTTCCTTTTCTCAAGCCGGCAAAGAGGAGGTGGAAGGTCTTTTGTCGACGGTCGTTTATTTCATGCGACGCAATTTTGATGCCTACTCCGCTCTGGGTTTTATCTTTGATCCTGAACGGCAGGTGTTTGTATTAAATTCCTTTTTCTCAAAGAGTGTTTCTATCAAAAAGGATATTTCTATTCCTGTAGGAAAAGGAATTATCGGCCAAATCGGCGTGGACAAACGTTCATTCAATAGCGGTGATCTATCACTCTACGGGGAAAAAATCCTGTATTACAGCGGTCAAGAAATGGTGAATTCCATATGCGGGACGCCAATTCTTTCCTCAGATAAGGAGTTGCTGGGGGCATTAATTATTGACAATAAGAACAAGCGCGCCTTCACCGATCAGCACAGGGATACTCTTCGCCGATTTTCCTCTCTCGCCGCGGCGCTGATTACCAATGCCCGGATGAGAATTTGTCAGGAAAAGAATGCCCGGCAATTCCAGATTTTTTATGAATCATCGCAGAAATTTACCACGGCGATGGCTTTTAATCAGGTGTTTGACGTTCTTCTCGAAACGATAAAACATCTGGTCGATTCATCGCGAATAATGGCTATAGTTTTTAATGGACAAAAAAGGGCCGGCGTGGTCACAAAAGTGTTCGATCCGACAGGGATGGTAAAGGAAAGGTTTGAATTTCCTCTGTCGACCGGAATATATTCATTTGCCTTCCAGAAGAGAAAGATCGTGAATATCGGTGATTTTCAGCAGTATCGAGGTAAGTATTTTCGTTTTCTCCCTGATGAACCTCCTGACGCTTCGATTCGTTCGATACTGATTCTTCCGATTCTCGATGATGAAGCACGGTGTCTTGGGTTGCTTTCGGTTGAGAGTAGTATCCCAAACCAGTTCACTCAGGAATCGGAGCGGGTTTTTTCAACACTGATCGGTAATGCCTCGGTAGCGATCACCCGCGCGTTGCTCTACCAGCGAATGGAACGGTTGGCCACCACTGATGGGCTCACCGGTTTGAATAACCATCGCTTTTTTCAGGAACAGCTTTCAAATGAGATGGAACGTTCCAGACGATACCGGCGAACAGTTGCTCTGCTGCTGATGGATATCGATCATTTTAAAAGCTTTAATGATACCTATGGTCATCCGGTCGGCGACCTGGTGCTTAAAGAAATTGCGCAGTGTATCAGAAAATCGATTCGGCATAATGACTTCCCCGCACGGTATGGCGGTGAAGAATTTGCTGTTATTCTGCCCGAAAATACTAATGAGGGCGCAATGATTACCGCGGAACGAATCCGGACCACAATTGAGAATCATATTATCAAATCGGCGGATAGAGAATTGCGGGTCACGGTCAGCATAGGATG
>WJLZ01000223.1 GCA_014728215.1 Chitinivibrionales bacterium | reverse complement strand
TCGTGCGCTCGTTCTTACTATCCCTCGATACTCTTCCCGAAAAACCGGTCTAAAATGTTAAGCACCAGACGTACATCGAGGTTGCGTTGGTTGATAAATGTGACATTGTTGTCGGTATAATCGTTGTCGGTGGTTTCTCCGGGATCGACATCGGTGATAAAAATTTTCAGGACCGACGGGTCGCCTGAGGATTTTTCTTCGTCGTCGTCGTAAAGAACAACGTCGAGGGGGCGGCCGGGTTCGGGCATGGAGATGACTGTTTTGACATTATCATCCAGTTTCGGGCCTGCCTGACGGGCATATTTGACCGAATAACCGTTGTGGGTCAATGCGACAATAAGCGGATGATATTCGGGGTGATTGCCGTGAACAAAGAGTATGTCACCTATCTGCGCTTCTTTCCGGGGCTCTTCATAGCTCATGTTGCGGACCGGTATGTTGAGGTAGTGAACGAGCCGTGTCAACTTGCCAAGGATCGCATCAAAAAACTGTTTGTCCGCGCCTTTGGGAATAGTAAGATCGTTCAGCATTTGACGAGGTATTTCCGCCATCACCTGGTCGCAACTGTAGCCGATACAGAGGGCTTTTGACAAAAGGTTCGCGACATACACCGATTCCTGGATGACCCTGTCGGCAAGGGGCAGCGTGTTGCAGATCCTGTCGGGCTTATGGTGGTTGAGGATGGCTGATGAGATAGAGGGCGGGAAATTCCATTTACCCGTAAGATAATGCGCGAGGTCCGAATGTGAAAAATTCATCAGGTCCATTTCCGTATCATAGAATGCCTGTATTTTTGACGTTGTCTTTTCTAAAAGTAGAGGAAAAACGTTTTCGAAGTTATTGTCCAGGGGGATTTTGCCGAGGTCGTGAAGAAGACCGGCGACAAAGGCCAGTTCCGGTCGTTTAAATCGGGAGTCGGCACATAGTTTTTCGGAGATCAGCGCGGTTGAAAGGGAATGGAGCCAGAATTCATGACGGGAAAAGCCCGATTTGGTGTATACCTTTGAAGAGAGATCGATCAGGGCGAGGCAGGAGAGAAGATTTCTGGTCTCCTCGAAACCGAGTCGTACAACAGCATCAGTGACATCGTTAAACTTTCCCTGCCGTTTTGCATAATAAACGGTGTTGGCGACTTTAAGCACTGCCGCCGAAGCCGAAAGGTCGGTTTCGATACATTTCCCCAGTTCCTGACAACATCCGGCAGCCGAGGCCATGATGTCGAGTGCTTTGATCACGGTAAAGGGAAAAGCCCACTGTTTATGAATGACCGAATCTATCTGTATCAGTTTTTTCTCGGTCGGAAGGGTCGGTTCGAACAGGCTTTTCCCAAGATGCGCTGTTTGCTCCCATTTTTCGGCAATTTCCCGGGGTTTTGATGGATTTAATGGTACACTCAGACGAAGAATTTTCGAAATGATGGCAAGAAGAGCAGAGAATTCAAAGGGAAATTCTATCAGGTGAAGCGCCGTGTGAGTATCGGAATTTTCATTTAATGTAAGCTTTTGTTCGAGTTTTGATTTGATGGTTCCGGGCAAAATTGCCAGAAAAACGACTTTTGCGGTCCGTTCCGAGTTACGCAGGCGATTGATAAGAAGAATGTCTTTGATATTGGTCTCATTGATATCGCCGATAATAAGATCGGGAATAAACTGATTCGCCTTCAGTAGCGCTACGTGTGAATTCGTGGCCTGGATAACCCGGTACCGGCACTGACTCAATCCCACGGTGAGGATGTCTCTGATCCGCCGGCGGGAGGAAAAAAGCAGAATCAGGGGCTGATGGCCGGTTGCTGGTGAGGGTTGTGTGCTTTCGTTGCTCATTGTATAGAAAGTTCAGGGTTCGATAATGAATTATATGCAAATACGATTCGATTTGAGATAACGGGAACGACAACGAGTGGAAAAAGAAAATGAGTTGATATTCATCGGATTTGCATCTCAAATCATAGTTTCTCTCCTGCCGGCCCCTTGGGAAAGGTCGGCGTCTCAAATCTAATTCTTTTCACATAATCTTTCCCCATTCTACATTTCCATCAATATCCTGTCCACTTAAACTTCATAAAAATTGGCTTTCAGCTCCTCGGGAAGCCCGGCAAACTCATCTTTGACCACATATACCAGTTCATGAGTCCCGATTCCCCGAATACCAACCTGTTTTTCAACAAAAACCTCTTCGAAATCGATGTTGAATCCTCGTTTGTCGATCCCACGGGCTGAAAATACAAAGGAGAGGCCGTTGAATTTCTGCAGCCTGGAGGCGATATTGATACAGGGACCCACATAATCTTTTCCCGCGCCGATTGGAAAAACATTGCCCCGGGCAATACCGCAGCGAAGCTGCCGCGGGGGATCGACATACCTGCCCTTGATTGATTTCAGAAATACCGGGTAGCGTTTACAAAAGTTATAAAGCGAGGCGACGATATTACAGAGAAATCTTTGGAGATGGTCCTGGAGTTTTTTGGAACTGAGTTTACTGTCGATACCGATGATCTTTTTCATGTCGATTTTCCAGAGAAACAGAACGCCGTCGCCGGTGAATTTCGAAAAGAACGGCAGTTCGGCCCAGAGTACGTTTCCCTGCTGTTTATCGATCATGCATTCTTTGATATTGGTAAAAAGCCAGGAAAAAAATTCGGAAATGAAATTGGGAATAGCGAGCTGTGGATCAACCTGTCTGGTGAAATCGGTGAAACCTTCCAGGTCAAAAACAACCGCCAGAACTTCACTGGGTTCCGAGGGCGCCTGAAGGTCGCCGATATTCAGAAGATCGACATTAAACTTATCGAGGTTTTCATCGAGGGTAAGCTGAATACCCTTATTAGGGTGGATTACATACTTGTAATCCGGCATAAAAACGTTCATTTAGGTTCCAGTCGCCGAGAATTGGTTGTACCTTTCACCATACAAGACAGTCGATTGATGCAAACAATGCTGCAAAACCACACATGACCATGCTATAATTGTACCACTAATTGATCTGATTCTCAATACGTTACTTGCAATGAATGGCTATTTATGCACGCACATAAACAGAGAATTATTTTAATTATCGGGTTCAATAATTGATTCCACTAAGGCGGATGTTTCATGGCTGAGAGAGTAAGGGCCTTTTTTGATGAAGAAAATCGGGTGATCCGGCAGGAAATTTTTGTTGCCATGACCGAATCGGATTTTAACGAGCTTGTGGAACAGACCGGTAATGCAGCACAGAAACTTCCTGATCCCGATAATATACGAATACTTGCCAGAGACACGATGGCAAGGAAATTGTCCTCAAAAGTCCGCAGAAAGTCGCGGGATCTGCTCAAGGATCCCCGCTTGAAAAAGATTGCGGTTCTTGGAGGTGTCGGTGGGGTAATGAAAGCAATGATCATCTTTGTAAACCTTGGAAGCGGTACGAGTAAATTGAAGTGGTTTCCTGATGAAAAAAGCGCACTTGAATGGTTAAGGGAATAGCATGAAATTATCGACCCATCTCACCATTTCTGCGATAATATCAGGTGGACTTTATGCCCTTTTCAGGTCAATTCCCCTCAGCGTGGCATCTTTTTTGTCGGGGTTTCTTATCGATCTGGATCATTGTCTCGATTATGTCCGTGAGTATGGGTGGGATTTTAATATCAAGAAATTTTTTGAGACTTTTAAAGAACCAGCCTATAAAAAAATTGTCATTATTTTCCACGGATGGGAAATTGTCATTCTTCTTTTCCTCATTTCATGGTTTTCCCGTTGGAACCCATGGATTCTTGGCGTTACCGCCGGGGTCTTTCAGCATCTTTTGTTAGACCAGATATTCAACATTCACAGCAGATACGGCTATTTTCTGGTGTGGAGGATGACCCGCTGGTTTGATATCAGGCAGTTTCTCGGTTGATACTGTTATCGGTTTGAACCGGCTTTTTTATGCGGCCAGGGCCATTACATTATCGATACCGCACATCCTGATGACCTGTTCAATTTTTTTCGAGGGAACAAGGCAAAATTCTATTCCTCATTCTGGAAAATGTTTAAACAATTCATTATATTGATAGAATAGTTGTAATATCGGTTCTTTTTCCACTAACAGGCGGAAATAATGCCCAGAAGGACTTCTCCAGGCGTACAGAGTGCAATAGAATACATTATTGGAGGGATAAATTCCGGAAAATTCACCAAAATACACCATCTTCCTCCGATAAAGACCCTCTCATCTGATGCCAAGGTGTCAATTACAACCATGTGCAAGGCCACGCAAAGACTTAAAGAGCAGGGGGTTCTGGAGGGGCTCCCGAGTCAGAGAATACGGGTATGTGTAGACCGGTTTGATCCGGAGGAGTGTGTTCAGTATCAGGAGCAATCGAATGAAATCCCGTCAAAAGAAGAATCGCAATATGCCTGGAAAAGGGTGCGTGAGCAGATACGCAAAGACATCCTCAACGGCGTCTATCCCCCCGGTGACCCATTCCCTTCTCATAAGGAGATAAAAAATCGTTATAACGTTGCGTTTTTGACATTAAAAAAATCGCTTGACTCACTGTGTGCGGAGGGGGTAATTGTCCCCTGTAAAAGAACCTTTATGGTACCCCCGTTGTTTTCAGGAAAATCGAATGTGCGGATTGTCTTTTTTACCATGGTGGAAGGTCCGGTTGAGTTCAACACTACCGGAGAATTTATTCGTTATTTTGAGGTCGAATGTAAAAAGGCCGGGATCCAGTATGATGTTGTAAAATATTTTCTTGATGATGGTGAATTACGGTTTGAGGATGCTACTCATGTGTTTTCCGACTATTCCGATGATGATAACACGCTCGGATATCTTGTTCCTGTGAAGGCTCCCGACGCCGGGTGGGATAGTGTCTTAAGGACTTTGGGACATTTCAAGAAACCGATTGCAATTCTTGATGATATCGGAGGATGGAAACTGAATCCGTTGATACCGTCGGTCAATGCTCAGATTTTCTGTTCCCGCGTTTCGTCGCATCCTGCCCGCAAAATGGCCCGGTATCTCTATGGTCTGGGTCATAGAAAAATCGCCTACATATCTCCTTTTCATGCTTCGGCCTGGTCTCAGAACCGTCTGAAGGGATTTGTTGATGTCTACGATTCGGCCGATAACGGCAGTGAGGTTGTACCCTTTGTTTTCAACAATCCTCCGCTCATTCACGAATTTTATTCCGATGAGGCCTGCCGGAGAGCAGGATACGATTCCCTGCTTGCCTTTTATAATGAGTGGAAAAAGGGCAAGCCAAAAGAGTTTCTTCGCCTGACCGATTTCAATTTTCTCGATTTCATTCCCAATGAGCTTTTTTCCAGGGGAGAGCTTCACATGCGAACCGGCGAATTGTTTGAAAAGGCCGCCAAAAACAGCGATATTACCGCATGGGTGTGCGCCAATGATGAAATAGCCCTGGCTGCACTTCATTACTGTGAAGAAAAGGGGATTGAGGTGCCCGGACAGGTATCTGTTGTCGGTTTTGATGACCGGTACGATTCGGTCAAACGGGGCCTGACATCATACAACTTTAACGACGCCGCGATATTTCATTCCATGATACGCTATCTCCTCAATCGTCGCACCTTTCCCGCCAAACCCTCCCGTCGGCCGGTTGAAATCGAGGGCATGATTATGGAGCGTTTGACATCGGGAGTCGCGCGGCGGTAGGGGGCGTGATCCCCTGAGGGGACCTTTGGAATACGTGATACCTCACTCATGGACTCCCGCATTCCCGGAAACCGTGTTCATCGTACCCGGCATGACCCATCACGACCACGTCCCTGTTGACACGCGCTTTATTACGGTAATTCGTCGAAATTTATGATATAATTACTATATGGGCGCAAAAACGCACGATGTTGCAATTATCGGGGCAGGTGTCTGCGGCACGGCGATCGCCAGGGCCTTATCTGCATACCACATAAAGACAATTCTTATTGAAAAATGCGTTGATGTGGGATTTGGTGTTTCCAAGGCCAATTCGGGCATTATTCATGGCGGATTTCATCATAAAGCAGACACCCTGAAAGCAAAGCTCGAGATTATGGGTAATCTGATGTTTGAAAAGCTCCATTATGAGCTTGGATTTCCGTTCAAACGGGTTGGTATCCTGGTTGTTGCCTTTTCTGAAGAGGAGATGAGCATTGTCGAATATTTGTATGGGCAGGGGATTGCCAATGGTGTTGAAGGGTTGGAGGTTTGCAATGCCCGGCGTCTCCGGTATCTCGAACCCCATATCAATCCCGATGCTGTTGGTGCGCTCTTTGCCCCTTCGGGGGGAATAATCGAGCCGTACCGCTATGTTTTTGCTCTTGCCGAATGTGCCGCTCAGAACGGCGTGGAGTTGCGAACAGGATTTGACGTTATTGCTGTAGAGGAGAAGTCCGGCCATTACGAGCTTATTTCCGAAAATAATCAGCGAGTCAAAGCAAAATATGTCGTGAATGCCGCCGGGCTCCATGCCGATAAGGTTTCGCGTCTTTTTAAAGCAGAACGGTTCAGTATTCACGGAAGGAAAGGTGAGGAGTACCTTTTAGACCGGAATTCGGAGGCCTTTCCCAATCATGTACTATTCCCTCTGCCGTCGAAAAACTCTAAAGGCATCCTGGTCATCCCCACGGTTGAGGGCACAACCATGATCGGGCCGACCGCCGAGATGGTTGAGGAAAAAGACGATGTCTCTACAACTGCCGAAAACCTGGAAAAAGTTTTTACTCAGGCAAAACACATGACGCCCTCGGTGTCGCGGAAAGATATTATCACCTCCTTTGCAGGAACGCGTCCGGCACTCAAAGGAAATGATTTTTACATCGATATTTCAAAGAAAAGACCGCGGTTCATTCAGGTTGCCGGTGTTCAGTCTCCCGGCCTGACGGCGTCGCCGGCCATTGCCGAATATGTCAAAGATCTGCTAAAACAGGCCGGATTGAAATTGACGGAAAAAGATTCGTTCAATCCGCGCCTGGAAAAAACGGTTTCCGTACGAAAACAGTCACCCGAACAGGCGGCACAATTAATCGATACCAATCCGATGTTCGGCTCGATTGTCTGTCGATGTGAAACGGTCTCTGAAGCCGAGATTGTTGAGGCGATTCGCAAGGGGCATACCACTCTTGATGGGATAAAATTCTATACCCGCGCCGGGATGGGACGGTGCCAGGGCGGATTTTGCACCTATAAGATCCTGAAAATTCTGGCGCGGGAAACAGGAAAAGACATAAGGGAATTTACAAAACGGGGAGGTGGAAGTTTTGAGATTGTGGGGAAGATTGGAAAGAAGGACTGAAGAGGAATTGTTTATCTCATATTTATTGAGAGCTACCAAATCAAATGCCTATGTACTCCGTCATTCCGGCCTCGAATCACGTTCGGGACAGGCGAGTCCGGCATGACACGCCGTGACCAGGCTGGTAATTATATAGATTTCAATAGCTAAAATGGTAATAAAAAAACTCTACGATACCATTATAATCGGCGCCGGGGCAGCGGGAATGGCTGCGGCGTGTGAGATTTCTGATGCGGGGTTTTCGGTTGCGGTGCTGGACCGGGAAAACCATCCGGGCGGCATACTCATGCAATGCATTCATAATGGTTTCGGTCTGCACCATTTCAACGAAGAGCTTACCGGGCCGGAATATGCCGAATTGTTTATTGGCCGCCTCAAAACATTTCCTGTTGATATATACCTCGAAACAACAGCGGTTGATATAAGCGCAAAGCCGGATGCCAAAACGGTTACGGCCTATTCGGCCGGGCACGGCGTGCTCCTGCTGCAGACTCGTTCGATTGTCCTGGCCATGGGCTGCAGAGAGCGAAACCGGGGAAATATCGGTATCCCGGGAACGCGGGCGGCGGGAATATTTACCGCCGGCCTGGCACAGCGGTTACTCAATATCGAGGGTTGCATACCCGGGAAAAGAGTGGTGATTGTCGGCTCCGGTGATATCGGACTGATCATGGCCCGACGGATGACCTGGGTGGGCGCCAATGTCCTCGGCGTAGTGGAAATCCTTCCATACCCCTCAGGATTGACCAGGAATATCGTTCAGTGTCTTCAGGATTTTGATATTCCTCTTTATCTCAGCCATGGGGTCACGAACATAAATGGGAAAGACAGGGTCGACAGTGTTGAGATTTCACCACTAATCAATGGCGCGCCGGATTCATCACAAGCGTTCACTATCCCCTGTGATACGGTCCTTCTGTCGGTAGGATTGATTCCCGAGAATGAACTCTCCCAAAAAGCGGAGGTCGTTCTCAATCCCGATACCGGCGGGCCGATTGTCGATCAGGGATATCAGACCAATGTTGAAGGTGTTTTTGCCTGCGGCAATGCGCTTCATGTACACGATCTGGTTGATTATGTTACCGAAGAGTCGGAGCGATGCGGAAAGAGTGTCGCCGGCTACCTGAAAAAAGGCGCAGTAAAACAACAGGCCAAAACGGTCCCGGTCGCGGTGGGCGCAAACCTGAAATATGTTATACCAAATCAATGCGAATCCGGAAGGGAAACCCGTTTTTATATGCGCTCGATGATAGTAAAAGACAAAGCGGAATTGATTATCCGACAGAAAGATTCAATTGTTCATAAGCAGTCCCTTCGGTATGTGCGGCCCGCTGAGATGATTTCACTCAGTCTTAAAAAAGATACCATGAAAAAGATTTCACCTTATGCTTCGGTAGAATTCTCATTACGATAAACAATGAATAAAACACTCAGCACAATCTGTATTGTCTGCCCCAACGGTTGCCGGTTGACAGTGCGTAAAAGCGCCGGAGGGTATCTGGTTGAAGGGAATAAATGCAAGCGGGGAGAAACCTACGGCGTCGAAGAAGCTTCTGCTCCAAAACGGATTGTAACCTGTGTTGTGCCGACCGAATCGATTGATCACCCCTGTGTGCCGGTAAAGACAGCAACTCCTGTTTTGAAAAAGGATATACCGAAACTCCTGAATAAACTGTATGCCCTGAAAATAAAACTTCCGGTCCGGCGAGGTGATACCGCACTGGACGATACCCGGGAGAGCGGCGCGGTGGTCGTGGTTACGCGTTCGACGCCTTTTGCGCTGAGTGAAAGGAAACGAGCATGAAATTCATCGCCCACCGGGGATATTCCTCACTCTATCCCGAAAATTCGATCGAAGCCTTTGAAGCGGTGATCAGACATCCGGAGAACAATAAAACACTTATCGGTTTTGAGTGCGATATCCAGATGACGGCCGATTACAGAATTGCCATAATGCACAATACATCAATCGCCGATACATCGGGTAAGAAAGTCGATATCGGCGCAATTTCTCTTGATCATCTGCGGACATTATATCGTAAATCGGTCCACAATCCGGAATGTATCCTGCCGGATATACATGACGTCCTGAAAACGGTGGACCACCGGACCGGGATATGCTTTGAAATCAAAGCCGGCGCCTGGGAGCGTGAGATCTTTATTCCTCTCCTGGTTGAAGCCCTGGAATCATATCGTCCTGCCGGTGACGTCACAGTGAGCAGTTTTTCCGGAGAGATATTACATGCCGCTATTGCCGCAACGAGGCGATTGGAGCTGCGCTATGCTTTCATTTTTGACAGGTGGGAGAGCTGGAAAGCGCTTTCGACTTCTGTTAAACAGGCGCTCGATTTTATTCATCCCCATTTCAAATTTGTAATACAGGAGCCGCACAAAATTAGTGCATGCAATATTCCGGTCCAATGCTGGACGGTAAACGATCCCGCGGTTGTTCGGTCGATAATCGATATGTCCCAAAAAGAAAGCAATATTCATGCGCTTATGACTGATGATCTCAGGCTTTGCGAGCAGTTCAAGGATTCATAAGAATATGAATACGGTAATCATTGGAATTCATGGACTTCGAAACAAGCCGCCGAAAGAGTTACTTTCCACATGGTGGGTAGATTCGATTAAAGAAGGATTCAGGATAATCGACCTTCCCCGAAAGCCCTTCCAATTCGAAATGGCCTACTGGGCGCACCACATGCACCCCGAACCCCAGGACCCTTCAATCGATGACACCGACAGTCCTTGTTATCTGTGGGAGCCCTATGTAAAATGTACCTGTTTCGGGCCCCGGGAACCTGATGATTTCGGGAAAAAAATAACCGGCAGTTTCAATCAACAGATACTCAGGCTTATTGCAGGGAAGTCGGGGTTCATGAATATCGATACGATTTCGGATATTATTCTTCGCAGGATGTTCATAGAACTTGACGTTTACTATCATAAATCACTCGAAGATTCCTCTGGAAACAGACGCCCGGCCCGCGAGCTTATCTGCAATGAACTGGCGTCGCTGATCAGAAAACATCAGGGAAAGAATATCTGTGTTCTCGCCCACTCCATGGGATCGATTATCGCCTATGATGTTCTTCGATGCGCGGTGCGTGATGTGCCGGTCCATACATTTATTACGATTGGTTCGCCGCTGGGGTTCCCTGTTATTATGAACAAAATTAAACTCGATATGGGTATCGATAAGTGCGTCGAAACAAAGCTGCCGACTCCCGACAATATCAGGTACAAATGGCTCAATTTTTCAGACCTCGACGACAGCACCTGTTTGAATTACAACCTCCGGAACCACTATTGCGAGAACAGTAACAATGTTCGCCCTTTCGATCAGATTGTCTATAATAACTACACGTGCAATGGGAACCTCAATCCCCACAAGGCCTATGGATACCTTATGACCGCAGAAGTGGCGACAGCCTTATACCATTTTCTGGCCTTGCACACTGCAAACGTATGGGAGCGGGTTGGATGGGTATTTAAAAGACCGAGAGTGTGAAGGTTGAGGCGGGGGAGAGGAAGAGAGATGAAAGAAGAGGGAATATGGACCATAAAAAAGTAATTATCGCTTTAGATCTCGGGACAACCGGCAATCGTGCTGTTGCATTTGGTAAGAATGGTGTTATCGTAGCTCAAGCCTATAAAAAATTCAGGCAGCACTTTCCTGAGTCGGGATGGGTCGAGCATGATCCTGAAGAGTTGTATGCGGCAACTGTTGAGGCGCTCGCCGATGTTGTCGGTCGGGTGGGAAAGGAGTCGGTAGCGGCAATCGGCGTCGCCAACCAGCGGGAAACGACCGTGGTATGGAACAGGGCGACCGGCAAACCCCTGGGGAATGCGATTGTCTGGCAGGACCGCCGGACTGCCGACTGGTGCCGTCGTATAGCAGGCTCCAAGGAGCTGGTAAAGGAGAAAACAGGGCTTTTTATCGATCCCTATTTCTCGGCGACAAAGATTGCCTGGATACTCGACAGGTATGATCCCGAACGAAAAGAGGCAAAGAGAGGGGCGCTGCTTTTCGGCACTCCTGACACCTGGGTCCTGTGGAACCTTACCGGCAAAAAGGTCCATGTGACCGATCCGTCAAACGCCTCGCGAACCATGCTCTATACGATCCATGATTTGACATGGGACAGTGAGCTGCTTGAGCTTTTTAATATCCCCCGGGAGATACTTCCGGAGGTAAAGGATTCCGACGCCCTGTTCGGAGTAACCGATGCAGCAATAACCGGCAGAGAAATTCCAATCACCGGCGTCCTCGGCGATCAGCAGGCGTCGCTGTTCGGCCGGCTCGGGTGGGACAGCAGTATTGTCAAGTCGACCTATGGGACGGGGATATTTATTCTCAGGAATACCGAAAGGCGGGTTGTCCATTCCGACAAGCTGGTTGCGACTGTTGCCTGGAAAACCCGGGAAGGCGTGCGGTATGCGCTGGAGGGGAGCCTGTTCATGGGGGGAGCATCGGTGCAGTGGCTTGAAGAAAATCTGGGATTGATAGAGAATGCCGGTGAAACGGCTGCCGCGGCGGAAAAAGCGGGAAACAACGAGAATGTTTATTTTGTTCCTGCGTTCCAGGGGCTTGGCGCGCCATACTGGGCGCCCGACGCCCGTGCGCTGATTATCGGTTTGTCCCGCAAGTCCGATCGCAATACGGTGATCAGGGCAGCGCTTGAGTCAATGGCCTATCAGGTCCGTGATGTAATCGAAGTTTTCAACGACGGCGTCGGTACACCGGTCGAAAATCTTCGTGTCGACGGCGGGGCGTCGAATAACGATTTCCTCATGCAATTCCAGGCAGACCTTCTGGGTATACCCGTTATCAAACCGGTTATTACCGAAACCACGGCCCTCGGAGCAGCGGGAATGGCCGGCATCTCCTGCGGATTCTGGGATAAACAAACTTTTGCTGAAATAATCTCGATAGAGAAGACTTTTGTGCCGTCGGGAGATAAAAAGCAGTTTGATGTGTGGTATCTGGGATGGCGGAAAGCGGTGCGGCGAAGCTTGAAATGGGTTTAAGCACTCTGGAAACACAAAGGGTCGGTTTATCCATCCCTTTTATTATCAGGCAAATGGTTTTTCGCTCACTGCCGTCAGAGAATCGGGGACGGACGAACTTTTGTACTATAGCCGAAATGGCGGCAAAAGAAATTGATCCTCACATACCCAAACTATCGATCCATGCATGTCGAATCGAGCCATTTGCGGCATGATCCGGATTATCCTCTTAGTTCCTCAGCGGGGTGCGTTGCGAGGGGGCCGACGCGTTGGGTGCGCAGGCGCCCAACATAGCGCGGCCGCCCTTGCTGGAGGGGGTGCGTCTGAGATCCCGATTGTAATCGGGAACTCAGACCAGGGGGAAACGCTATGCGGTTCCC
>WJLZ01000222.1 GCA_014728215.1 Chitinivibrionales bacterium | reverse complement strand
TGCCAGACATTATGATATTGCCTCAAGTAAAGATAGCGATAAAAGTAAGGCCATCGAATCGTACAGCCGGATTGTCACCCGCTTTCCCTCAAGTGAATTTGCTCCGGAAGCCTGGATGGGACTTGCGGGCAACTATTTCGAACTGAGAGAGTACGATCAGGCCATTAAAGCTGCAGACAACTATTTGAATAATTTTGCAGCCTCCGAATATACTCCTCATCTCCTGTATATCAAGGGCATGGCCACAAGAAACATGGGTAATTACCAGGGTGCGCTCGAAATATTTAAGAATGTTGTTTACGGTTATCCTTTCAGCTCCTATGCAAACCGAGCACGTTTTGAGCTTGCCACGGCGCAGCTTCAAACAGGAAAAATCCTGGAGGCATACAGTAATTACCAGTCCTTTATCCAGAGTTATCCATCGAGTAAAAACATTCACGAAGCCCGCTATGGAATTGCCCGTTGCCTCATACGAATGGGCAAAAAAGACGAAGCCGTTGCAATCCTGAACGATCTCCTCGATGAAAAGCTTGCGGAAGCCGCTGCTGCCGGCGTTCACTACGAACTGGCCTCGATTGCCGAAAACAACGGTGAAATCTATGCCGCTATCCAGCATTACAAAAAGGTGTTGTCATCAAAGGAATACAGCCGTAAAGAATCGGTATTTCTCCATGTTGGCGGGCTCTATTTCCAAAACCGAATCTACTCCGACGCTGCCGAGGCCTATGAAAAGGCATTTGAACTGGCCGACAGCGAAAAAGACAGCCTCGCAGCACTCAAGGGCTCAATTATTGCACTTATTATGGACGGCAAACAGAACAGAGCCGATAAGAAATTCGACCTCTACAAAAAACGGTTCGCTTCGGATATAACCGGCATGGTAGAAATTATTTATCATGAAGGCTTGCATTTCCAGAACATTAAAAAGTATGATAAAGCAGTAAACAGGTTTAACCACGTAGTTGGAAAGTATGATAAATCCGAACGGGTTGATGATGCTGCGTATCAAATTGCTCTCAGCCATTATTTTGATAATAATAAGGAGAAATCCCTTGATTTGTTCCGCAGTTTCATTCAAAAATATCCAACAAGTGAATTTGTCCCCCTCGCCCGGTTCAAGGTTGCCATGATATACCACGGCCAGGATGAATTTGCCCTTGCAGCCAGAGAATTTTCGACTGTTGCCGCTAATGAGAAAACCGATAAAGAGACACGCTTTCGTTCTGCTCATAATGCAGCAATAGACTATCAGCGAGTTGCGGGATGGATGGATGCTGCAGGGATGTATCGCATGATTCTTAAGGAATATCCCGACGATGTTCAGGAATCGAATATGCACCTCAAAATCGGTTTTTGCCTTGTGCAGGCGTCACGTTTTGAGGAAGCCCTGATTCACTTTCAGAAAGCCGGTAAAAATCCCAATAAAGAAGATAAACCCGAAATTCTCTACTGGATAGCTACCTGTCATGCAAAACTCGGTGAATACCGTAATGCCATTGCAGAATATCTGAAAGTCCCCTACCTTTACTCGGGCATCGGTAAATGGGGCATTACCGGCGAACTTGAAGCGGCACGACTTTACGAACGTCTTGGTGAGTATGACAAAGCGCGATCATTGTATAAAAAGATTGTTCGCAGTGACGGTCAGCATGGTCGGTTTGGTAAAGATGCATCGGAGCGTCTTGCGCGGCTTGAAAATTTAACCGAGGAGAAATAGGTGGAAATAAAGGAGATCGAATCCTTTTTAACCGGCGTCCCCCTGTTCAGTACCCTTTCGCTCAGAGAACGAAAGGCGATCGGCAAAATTATGGTTCTGCGGGAATTCAAGCCCAAAGAAACAATCGTTCATGAAGAAGACAGTGAAAGTCATAGCTTTTTTACTATTGTGACTGGGAAAGTCAATGTCGTTGTGATTACATCAGAAGGCAAAGAGACTATCCTGGCAACGTTGAATCCCGGAGATTTTTTCGGCGAGATGGCGGTGTTGGATGGTGAGCCACGAAGCGCATCGGTTGTTGCCGCAGATGAATGTTCACTTCTGATGCTCTATCGTCCGACATTTATCGCCATGCTTCAGAAATATCCCCAAATTGCTATCCAAATGCTAAAAGTGATGTCCAAAAGGCTCCGCAAAGCAAATCGCCAGATCAGCACACTCTCTCTTATGAGTGTTTATGGAAGAGTTGCGGATGTCCTGCTTCAGTTGGCTCAGGAATACGGGAAACGGTATGCGGACATGATCATTGTCCATAACCGCCCGACACATCAGCGCATCGCAGACATGGCGGGTACAAGCCGTGAAACAGTATCGAGGATTCTCTCTCAATTACAGAAAAAAGGGTATATTAAAATAGACCGAAACAGATTGGTGATTCTGGATGAAAAAAAATTATACGATTAGCATACCGGTTGTGAAGTTCTGGACCATCGTTGTACCCAGTGCAATACTTCTTATGATTGCAGGCGGTCTGGTAATGATGTTAATAGTCGACAGAGCGATTATGCCCAAAATAGTTCGCGTGGATAAAGGACTGGTTGTTATGCCCGACTTACATAATCTTCCGTGGAAAGAAGCTCGTCAGGAGCTCTATGATGTAGGACTTCGCGGCCAGGTTGTCGGACGGCAATATGACACAGAGATTAAAGACAATTATGTGATCTCTCAATCTCCGAAGGCTGGCGAAAATGTTAATACCGCCGAAAGGCGAGGTGTTGATATCACACTGAGCAAGGGGCCTGAAATACTGGAAATACCCGAAATTGCCAAGATCATGGAACGTAAAGCCAAACGCCGGCTCAGAGAAGCGGGATTCACGATAGGAACTGTCACCAGGTATTATTCAAACAGAATCCCTCAAGACCATGTGATTTCCATATCACCGGATCCGGGCACAAAAATATCAAGAGAACTTCCTGTTGATATTTCGATATCCAAAGGCCCCATGCCTACTCATGCCGAAGTTCCGAATATTATCGGGGATCTGCTTTCATCGGCAAAAGAAAAGATTAGAGAAGCCGGTCTTAAAGTCGGAGAAGTTGAAGCGAAACAGAGTGCGACATCCCGTCCGGGTACCATTATCTCTCAATCGGCAGCTCCGGGATCTACTGTACCCTTTGAAAAAACCATTAATCTGGTCGTTTCAACAAAAAAATAAGGGTGTACTTAAATATTGCCGATTTAATACACGAAGTTTACGGTAGAAACATGTGTTTGCTCATATCCGCAAAAGTCGGATTGAGCATATATTATTTGTACAAAAAAAAATATATACCGCGTTTTATTTTATATTAATAGCAGGGAAGGTCTGCAAACAGCTGTTTGGTACAAATTCACCAGTCACACTGTTTGTGTGCCATATCTATAAACCGAATAAGAAGGGCAGTGTATATTGTCTCGACGCATCATACTCTTTTTAATATTTTCTTTTTTACTTACAACATTCAATTCGTGTTCGTATCGTCATAAATTCCCTGTAGTCCGGCCGGTCCGCAAACATACCCATAAGGACCTGGCCCGTTTCAGAGCCGAATCCTACTTTGTTAAAGCTCGGGATTATGACCGCAGAGGTCTGACCATGTTGGCCGAACGTTTCTACGAAATGGCCTACGAACTCGATCCTCAATCGGCTATACTCAAAGACATTCTCATTAGGAAATATATCGAGTCGTCAAAATTCACCAAAGCGCTGCTGTTGCTGAAGGGCGATCGAAAATTGAGCCGTCTCTCCGAAAAAGAAAAACGCATTCTTACGCGAATCTATATCGGCCTTGGGCAATTTCATCGTGCAATAGAAACGCTCGATGCCCTTACCGTCAAAACCGACAAAGAGCTCTATTCTCTGGCCCTCATGTACGAAAACATTCCCGGCGGAACACCCAAGGCAATTAAGCATTATTCCCGTTTTTTAAAGAATAATCCCGATGCCATGGCTACCGGTCTGAAGATTGGCGCCCTCTATTTAAAAGAAGAAAATTACGCTGCAGCCGAAAGCCTGTATATTGAGCTTGATAAGCGGTTTGAAAAAAAGCCCGATATTCTCAACGGCCTTGGCCTTGTCAATATACTCAAAGGTGATACAGCCCTGGCAATCGACTTTTTCAAGACCGCACTTATTGTTGATTCCACCTACGAGAATGCTGCCAGAAATCTCGGGCAGATTCATATCGGCAAAGGCAAGTATCCTGATGCAATCAGATACTACGAAAAGCTCTATAACGGCTCTCCGATCGGGTCGATATACGGAAAAACCCTGTCGCTCCTCTATTATTATAACGAACAGTATGCCGAATCCGAAAGAATCATACGCAAGCTGCTCGAAATCGGCATCAATGATCACGAACTGCATTTCTATTTCGGTCTTGTTGCTGCCGCTCAGGATAAAAACGATCTTGCCCGAATGGAATATGAAAAAGCCATTGCCCTTCAGCCTCAATACGATGAAGCCTGGCGTCAAATGTGCTACCTGACCATAAAAGAGAAGGAATGGAACCAGGCACTTTCGGTGGCCCGGCGCTTTACAAAAGCTCTTCCCGAATTCAGCGCTTCCTGGAGAATGCTCGGGTATGTATACAATATGCGCGAAGAATATGAAGAAGCCGTTCCGGTTTTAGAAAAAGCAATCAGTTTGGACAGTAGCGACAGTCATGGTTATTTTGAATTGGGCAGTTCTCTGGAAAGAATGGGTAAAATTGATGCCGCAGCCGAAATGTTTAAAAAAGTATTACAGCTCAAGCCTCAGGACCCGGCAGCATCCAACTATCTTGGCTATATGTGGGCCGAAAATGATATGAAACTCGATTCGGCCGAAAAATTATTGGAAACAGCCCTTGAAAAGGAACCTGAAAATGGCGCCTACCTCGATTCTTATGCATGGATGTTTTATAAAAAAGGCCACTATGATAAAGCTCTCAAATATATCACCAAGGCACTTGAGTATATCGATGATGACCCGGTGATTTACGAACATCTGGCCGATATCCACGCTAAAAGGAATGAGTATCGCAAAGCACTCGAATCGTATAGGGAGTGTCTGGAGCTTAATCCTGAGGAAGTAGAAAAAATTCAGAAGAAAATCGAAGAACTGGAAAAAAAACTCTCCACAAATAATGCTCAGCGATAAGGCGTATCAGGATTATACCGTGACCGGCTCATTCTCCTTTCAAACACTCGGACGCTGGTGCTTTGCAGGAATATTACTCACTTTTTATTTTTCCTGTACTCCTCCCCCGCCCGTCGATACAGAAACGGCAATTGCAACATGCAAAACACTCTTTTCAACACCAAATGAAATCAGAAGCCTCCGGGGCTCCGGAGAAATGATCATATCCGTAAACGGCGAGTCGCATAAAATCAGAATTGATGTTCTGCGTGACAGTTCCGGTGATTTTTCCTGTGATTTTTACACTATTTTCGGTAATCATCTTGCCTCAATAACCGGAGATACTTCCGAATCGATCATTGAATACAATCAGCATGCATTTCGCTACAGTGACAGCCATCAAATCCGTATCCCCGGCATTTTCTTAAATTATCCATTCACATTTGGACAGTTTAAACGTATTATTACTGGAAACAATATTTTCAGCAATGTTACGAATACATTACCCGATTCTGTTTGGAAACAGAGGCGGTCGTATTTCTGTTCCTGGAAGACCGACTCGGTTATGCTTGAAGGAAAAGTATCGCACGATTTCAGAAAGGCACAATCACTTACCATTCAAAGTTCCACCACTGATACGTGGCAATTACTTTATGCAGATTACAAAGATGGCATACCAGAACAGATTCAATTTATCGCTGATGACAACAATTATTTTAAATTAAAATATGATCACCTCACTATATCGATGCATCATGAGGCTTTGGTACCGCAGAGGCAGGGATAAATGAAGAAGCGTTACTGTTGTATTGCCGTTGTTTTATTCGCAGGATTGTTATCTGCAGAAGATAATATCCACCACCGTTCGGGAACAACAGCCTTTCCCTTTCTTAACCTTGGTTATGATTCGCGGGCAATAGCCATGGGAGGCGCATCGGTTGCAATGCCCAACAATATCTATGGTTTTTTGTCCAATCCCGCATCATTGGGTTTTATCGAAAAACACCAGGTCATGGGGGGCTATGAACCCGTGATGATCGGCGTGCGGGGCAATGCATTCGCCTATGCCATGCCTGTCGGCAACATGGGGGTTATCGGTGTGAATATGCTCCTCACCCTCTATGGATCGATCCAAGAGGTTGATGCAAACAAGCATATAACCGGCAATGAATGGAAACCTTACTCGGTTGCCGGCCAGGTAGCCTGGTCGAAAACGGTTCTTAACGATCTTTCAGTTGGCGTAATAGCCAAGGGTATCTACGACCGCCTGGGCAGTACGGATGGTGAGTACTATGCTGCCGACGGCTATGCATTTGACCTCGGTTTCCAATACCGTCTTTTAAATTCCCGCCTGATCCTGGGTTCGGCGATACAGAATCTCGGGTTTGTCAGGGATGGATACTCGGAGGAGACCGACGGCCTCCTTCTTCCCTTTGCTGCAGTTATCGGTATTTCCTATAACCTCAAAAACCTCCCCCGACTCCGCCTAGCCCTTGATGCAGCCCAACCGTACGATGATTACCTGAATATCCACACCGGCGCCGAAATTGATGTGTATAAAGAATCTTTCTTTATCCGGGGTGGGTTTCGTTTTTCTTCACGGGATATTGAAGAAAAAATTCGGGAGTTTGTCGGCAAGTCTGAAGAAGAATATCTGAAAACCAACTGGTCGGCAGTAAATCTCGGCATTGGAGTCAATGCGCCGATAAGCTCTGTGGATGTAGCGGTTGATGCAGCATTTCAGGTGCGAACTCATGGGTTAAGCCCCGGATTCTCTCTTTCCAGCATTCTCAGCTTTTAACCAGAATTTTTACAAAATCACATAAAAAAAGCCGTCTCGAAAGACGGCTTTTAAAATTTTATGCGCTCTTAAAGCTTGTACAAATTTTCCTTATTTAGAGAGATCTTCCACCAGCCTTTTCAAACCGCTTTTCTCGAACTGGACAACAATTCTGTTGGTAGCCCCAATATCTTTGCCCACAATCCGTCCGCTCTCATCAAATTTGTCGTGGTAGATTGTTTCACCAATGAAATAATGTTCTTTTGGAGAGTAGGAACGGCTCTCGGCTTGTTCAACTTCTTCACCGTTTTGCTTATCTTCTATAAGGTCTTTGCCGTAATAGCAGAATGTTTTCTGACATTTTGAGCAACAATATTCGAATGTGGATTCTTTATCGATTGTTCTCCCGTTTCCGGCAATGCTTCGTTCGAGCTGCGCAGGATAAACACGTTTGCAAAATCTGCAAAGCATATCGATTTGCTCACGGGGAGTGTAATTAGTAGCCATAAAAAATAACCTTTCCTTTATATAGATCAGGCATCCGGAGAAACTCATCCTGGATTGAGAATTTGAGATTAACCGGGAAACGCTCTATGTAACGTAAATTCAGTGGAATAGTTGTATCTTTCTTTATAAATTAAGTCGTGGAATGTTTTAAAAGCAATTTAACATGTGTTTTAGGAGGCCTGGAAATGATCATATAAAGCTAATTTAACTATAAAATACCCCTCATAACCCATTTCCTTATGACCGCATATCAGGTAACAGAATCACGACAGTCATTCCGTGAATTATTTTGACCTTTCTCATAATACATTCGATTATCTCGTCCGCTTATTGCAGGAGTTGTCCATCAATGAAAATTATTTTTCTTGGTTCTGCCGATTTCGGAATTCCCGCGTTGGAAAAGCTGAGAGATTCGGGGCATGACATTGCAGGAATAGTAACAACTCCCCCGCGTCCCAAAGGACGGGGTCTTTCACTTATGAAATCCCCGGTGGAACGTTATGCCGAAGAGCATGGAATCTCCCCGGTTTTTACCCCGGAGGATCTCAAAGGCGACGAACTGGCGGAGAATCTGTCGAGATTGCAGGCTGAGCTCTTTATCGTTGTTGCATTCAGGATTTTGCCGAAAAAGATTTTTTCGATTCCTCCGCTGGGCACAATTAACATTCATGCATCACTTCTGCCGCGTTATCGAGGCGCTGCACCGATTCAGCGGGCAATTCAGGCAGGCGAAACAGAAACCGGTGTCACGGTATTCCGAATCGATGTCGGTATCGATACCGGCAATATACTCATGCAAAAAGGTACTCCTATCGACGCAACTGAAACCACACCTCAGCTTTACAAACGTCTGCAGCACCTGGGGGCGTCAGCACTCATCGAATCGGTGGAACAGTTGGAAAAGGGAACGGTCCACTACCGGAAACAGGACCCCGCCAAAGTTTCTCCTGCACCTAAACTGAAAAAGGAAGAAGGTCGGATCGACTGGAATAGACCTGCCCATGAAATTTTTAATATGATCAGGGCGTTTAAGCCCTTTCCGGGAGTGTATACCAGTTTTAATAATAAAAAAATAAATATCGAATGGGCGCTCCCCTCCTCTACTACAACCGCATTTCCCCCGGGAATAATCTGTGCAATATCGCAGGATGGATTTGCCGTTCAGTGCAAGGAAAGTTCCCTGAATATACTCGAACTCAAACCCGAAGGGAAAAAACGGATGAGCGCTCATGCTTTTTTACAGGGAAGAACTCTTACGACGGGACAGAAATTTCAATGAAACCGCGACAGATAGTCTATTCAATTCTTGAGGATTTTACAAAATACCAGGGCAATCTCGACGTTTTGATTGCCGAAAAAATGAAAGACATCACCGACCACCGTGACCGTCGATTTATCTATGAACTGACCTTCGGCATCTTTCGGAACATGCGTTCACTCGACTATGCGATTGTCCATTTCATGGAAGCCAAACCTCTTCAGAGCAATGTCGATTTGATGAATATTCTCCGTATCGGGGCCTATCAGATTTTGTATATGGACAGGGTGCCCGACCATGCGGCAGTTAACGAAGCTGTAAAGGCGTCAAAACGTAATTTTGCAACCCGGAAATATTCGGGCCTGATAAACGCTCTTTTAAGAAATCTGATTGCCCAGAGAAGAAAACCGCCTCTTCCCGATCCTAAAAATGTGGTTGAAAGATTATCGGTTGAATTTTCCCAACCACTCTGGATGGTGGAACGATGGCTCAAACGATATGGTTTACAGAAAACCAAGAAGCTCCTCGTTTTTTTCAATACCAAGCCCGATATCTATCTTCGAAAAAAAATCCGGGGCCTGTCAAAAGTACAATTCGAGCAGGAAGTACGAGCTTTCAGTGTTCCCTCAGGTGGGTATAAAAATCTGTATTATAAAATTAACAAACAGAAGCCGCTCCAGTATATCGATGTAATCAATGAAGGATATTGTGTCATTCAATCGCCCTCTTCGGGATGGGTTGTCGCACTCCTTGACATCGTGAAAGGAGATCATATACTTGATCTTTGCTCCGCTCCCGGCGGCAAGGCATCGCTTATTGCCGAACTTGCCGAAGAAGACGGTAGCGTGTGTACATGCGACAGCAACCTGACACGACTCCGTTCAGTCAAAGGCCTTAAGAGGCGAATGAACCTTCGAAGGATTTTCCCTCTCTGTTGTGACGGACGACATATTCCCATAAAGGGATATTTTGACAAAGTGCTTTTAGACGTTCCCTGCTCCGGCGCCGGTGTTCTCCACCGTCATCCCGATGCCCGGTGGCGCAAAACAAAAGAATCACTTGCCCGAATGGCTCAAATTCAGGAGGCACTGCTGGAGACCGGAGCAGCAATGGTTCAACCCGGAGGAATAGTCGTCTATTCCACCTGTTCACTTGAGCCTGAAGAAAATGAAATGGTGGTAGAGAAGTTTCTCGAAAATAATCCGCATTATGTTCAGGAGCCTTGTCCGGTGCCGATCCCCGCTACCTATACGGATTTATCAGGTTACCTCAGAATTCTGCCTCATGAGCACAATCTCGACGGCATGTTTGGAGCCCGGCTGAAACGACTCCGATAGAATGGCACATTTTTTGCAGTCGATATAAGATCTGAATAATCAGCAACAGGTTTAATGCTTTTTGCATGGAAGCCTCTATTATTACCGCGAATAAAAATATTTTCATTTAAGATATAAAAATTAAGTGGCTGCATAGTATTTTTTTGAATTATTTTAAAGCTTAATTTCTTAAATTCAGTTTTAAACTAACTTAACTCATAAAATTATAACCTGGAAATAGTATTTATTGTTATTACCTTCATCGAAATGAAATAAATTATGCAAAATATAAAAGTATGGCCGGGAAAACCTTTCCCTCTTGGAGCGAACTGGGATGGTCACGGCACAAATTTTTCCCTTTATTCGGAGCATGCAACTCAAGTAGAGCTTTTACTTTTTGACGAAGCCGACAGCAGCAGCGCCAGGCATATAATTCAGCTGAAAGAGCGTACCGCCTTTATATGGCACTGTTATATCCCCGGAGTCAAATCTCCCCAGCTCTATGCCTACCGGGTATACGGCCCCTTTGAGCCCGAAAATGGACACCGGTTCAACCCCAACAAAGTTCTTCTGGATCCCTATGCAAAAGCATTAAGCAATTCCTTTGAATGGAATGATTCCTTTCTGGCCTATATTCCCGGCGATCCTCAGGATGATCTCTCATTCAGTGAGACCGATTCGTGCCGGTATGTCCCCAAATGCGTGGTAACCGATACCTGGTTCGACTGGGATGGTGACCGTCCGATGAGGTATCCCTGGAACGAAACGATCATTTATGAAGCCCATGTGAAAGGCGTCTCTATCCAGCACCCGGATATCGAAGAAGGGATTGCCGGTTCCTATGAAGCGCTTGCCCAGCCGGCAATTATCAACCATCTGAAAAACCTTGGCATTACCGCCATAGAACTGCTCCCGATCCATCAGCATGTCATTGACAAAGGACTTATCGATCGCGGGTTAACCAATTACTGGGGATACAACTCGATAGCTTTTTTTGCTCCCGATTGCAGATATTCATCATCGGGTAATTACGGGGAGCAGGTGTACGAATTCAAACACATGGTGAAATCCCTTCACAAAGCGGGTATCGAAGTAATCCTCGATGTCGTGTATAACCACACTGCCGAGGGCGGCCATATGGGGCCGACCTTATGTTTCAGAGGCATCGATAATGCTTCTTATTATCATCTCTCTCCCGAGAATCCCCGCTATTACATGGATTTTTCCGGATGCGGGACCAGTTTTCGGATGTCCCATCCCCATGTAACACAGCTTATCATGGACAGCCTCCGCTACTGGATTCAGGAAATGCATGTTGATGGGTTCCGGTTCGATCTGGCGTCGACCCTGGCCCGGGAATTTTATGAAGTAGACAAGCTTTCCACCTTTTTCGATATCATTCAGCAGGACCCGGTTATTTCGCAGGCAAAACTTATCGCCGAGCCCTGGGATCTGGGTTCAGGAGGATATCAGGTGGGAAATTTCCCTCCCCTGTGGACCGAGTGGAATGGAAAATATCGCGATTCGATCAGACGTTTCTGGAAGGGACTCCCCGAGCAGACCCCGGAAATCGCCTTCCGTCTTACCGGATCGAGTGATTTATATCAGACCGATGGCCGGAAACCGGTCGCCAGCATCAATTTCATTACCTGCCATGATGGCTTTACATTGCAGGATCTGGTCTCATACAATAACAAACACAATGAAGCGAATAATGAAGACAATCGAGACGGAACTAACGATAACATAAGCTACAATTATGGAGTCGAGGGACCTTCCGACGATCCTGAAATTATCGAAATCAGGGATCGCCAGAAAAGAAATTTTCTCGCCACTCTTCTCCTGTCACAGGGAGTACCGCTCTTCCTCGGTGGTGATGAACTCGGAAGGACGCAGAACGGCAACAACAATGCCTACTGTCAGGACAATCAAATCTCGTGGTTCGACTGGAATTTCGACGACAAGCAAAAAGCGCTGATGGAGTTTGTTCAGGAGCTCATTAAAATCCGGCAGAAACACCCGATTTTCAGAAAAAGGAAATTTTTCAGAGGAGAAAAACTCCCCGGCAGCAAATTCAAAGATATCACATGGCTTAAACCCGACGGTCGGGAGATGAGCACAAAAGACTGGGACAAGCTCTTCTTCAAAACAATCGGGATACTGCTTAACGGCGAGGCCATCGATGAAATCGACGCACAGGGGAATAAAATAACCGACGACACTTTTTTAATGATTATTAACGCTCATGAAGAACCTGTCTCTTTTACCCTTCCCCCGGTTATGCATAAAAGCACGCTTTATCTGTATACGAGTAATGAAAAAATCGATGAAAAGGACCGGCAAACAGTGAAAGGGCCGAGTTTTATAATTAAAGGAAGATCATGTGCACTGCTTTGTGCAAATAAAACCAAATAAAAATCAGCGTTGCTGTAGTGTATCTGTCTGGCCGGTCCTTTTATCGGGCAGCGGTCGAATGTAAGGAGTATCTATGATTGAGCACGATGGCCGCAAACGCGTCATCATTACCAATGTAAGCCCCCGGGTAGAAAACGGACAATTCCCCATTAAAAGAATCTCAGGTGAGTCTGTTACCGTCGAAGCTGATATTTTCTGTGACGGCCACGATGAAATAGCTGCGCTTGTTGCTTACACCGAAAAAAGCAAAAAAAGCTGGACCGAAGTACCTATGCATCACTTCATAAATGACCGATGGCAGGGATCGTTCACCGTCGAAAACCGCCCTGTCTGCCACTATACGATCCATGCATGGATCGACCATTTCAAAACCTGGCGAAATGCCCTGCAGAAAAAGGTCGATGCACATCAGGATATCGCAGTCGATCTTTTAGTTGGTGTAGAAATGATCAAAGAAGCAGCAACACGGGCAAAGGGAACCGATAAAAAGGAGCTTACCGATTTTGTAAAAAAAATCAAAAATGAAAAAGATAAAGCACTCGCAGTGTCGTGGACTCTCTCTTCGGAACTCAACGAACTGATGATCCGTTATCCCGACAGGAGGTTCGCTACCGTTTACGAACCCACGCTTTCCATACGGGTCGACCGGAAAAAAGCGTTATTCAGCACCTGGTATGAGCTGTTCCCCCGCTCCCTGGGTGCTAATGGTACTCATGGCACATTTATCGATTGTGAGAAATTTATTCCCGAAATTGCGAAAATGGGTTTTGATGTTCTCTATTTTCCGCCGATCCATCCGATCGGTAATGCGCACCGGAAAGGGAAAAACAATTCGCTTACCTGCACTCCCGGCGATCCGGGCAGTCCATGGGCAATAGGTTCCGAAGATGGCGGGCATAAGGCGATTCATAAAGAACTGGGGACTCTTGATGATTTCAGAAGGCTCGTCAAAAAAGCGAATGAACATGGCATTGAAATCGCTTTGGATATCGCATTTCAGTGTTCTCCCGACCACCCCTATGTTAAAGAACATCCTGAATGGTTTATCAAGCGCCCCGACGGCACCATTCAATATGCTGAAAATCCGCCTAAAAAGTACGAAGATATCGTTCCATTCAATTTTGAATGTGATAGTTGGCAGGAACTCTGGAACGAGCTGAAAAGTGTGTTCGAATTCTGGATTAAGCAGGGTGTCGGAATATTCCGGGTGGATAATCCTCATACCAAGTCGCTCAATTTCTGGGAGTGGTGTATAAATAAACTGTATGCCGATCATCCCGAAACGCTTTTTCTGGCCGAGGCATTTACCCGTCCAAAGATCATGCAGTGGCTGGCAAAACTCGGGTATTCCCAGTCCTATACCTATTTCACCTGGCGTTACGACAAATGGCAGTTTACCGAATATCTGACCGAACTTACCAAATCCGACATGCGTGAGTATTTCCGTCCAAATTTCTGGCCAAATACTCCCGACATTCTTGCTACCGATTTGCAGCATGCTGAACGGCCGGCATTTATTAAAAGATTGATACTCGCTGCAACACTCTCTTCAAATTACGGTGTATACGCTCCTGCTTTTGAATCATGCGAAAACACGCCCTTCCCCGGCAAGGAAGAATATCTGGACTCGGAAAAATATGAAATTAAAGACTGGCCTCCCCGCAGCGAATCAAGCCTGGTTACTCTAATGAGCCGAGTCAATAAAATCCGTAAAGAAAACCCAGCCCTTCAGCAAACAAACAACATCGAATTCCTGAATATCGAAAACGATCAGCTGCTCTGTTATTTAAAAACAGCTCATCATCACTCGAACGCCATTATTGTGGCTGTCAATATGGATAGTAATTATACCCAGTCCGGATTGGTTGACGTTCCTGTCGATCTTTTGAAAATCGGTGAAGAACAGCCTTATATGGTCCACGATCTGATCAGTGATAATAAATATATATGGAAAGGAAGATTTAATTACATTGAACTCAATCCCCATATTATACCCGCCCATATTTTTCGGGTGCATACACATTGATACCGGAGATTTAAAAATGAAGAACAACAAAAATGTAAAAGGAGTGTTTGTGCATGCCCATTGATAGCAGTTGGAATGATCCTCAATGGTACAGGGATGCAGTTATTTACGAAATTCATGTTCGAGCATTTAACGACAGCAATGCCGATGGAATTGGAGATTTTAAAGGTCTTACCCGGAAACTCGATTATTTAAAAGATCTGGGTATCACAGCGATATGGCTTTTACCCTTTTTTCCATCCCCGCTTCGGGACGACGGGTATGATATTGCCGATTATTACCGTATAAATAAAGACTACGGAACGCTGGCGGATTTCAAACGGTTCGTAAAAGAGGCTCACCAGCGAAGCATCCGGGTGATCATCGAGCTTGTATTGAACCATACCTCCAGCGACCACACATGGTTCCAGCGTGCACGCAAGGCAAAACCCGGCTCTTCAACACGCGATTTTTATGTATGGAGCGATACCCCGAATAAGTATGAGGACACCCGGATTATTTTCAAAGATTTTGAAAGCTCCAACTGGACCTGGGATCCAGTGGCAAAGGCCTATTTCTGGCACCGTTTTTTCTCTCATCAGCCCGACCTTAATTACGAGAACCCCCGGGTTCAGGAGGCAATGTTCAAGGTAATCGATTTCTGGTTCGATTATGGCGTTGACGGTCTGAGGCTGGATGCTGTTCCCTATCTGTTCGAACAGGAAGGTACCAACTGCGAAAACCTTCCGCTTACGCACGATTATCTTAAGAAGCTCCGTGCTCATGTGGATAACAAATATACCGGGAAGATGCTGCTTGCGGAGGCGAATCAGTGGCCCGAAGACGCCGTATCGTATTTCGGGAAGGGCGATGAGTGTCATATGGCCTTTCATTTCCCGCTCATGCCCCGTTTGTTTATGGCCGTTCAGATGGAGGACAGCTATCCAATTATCGACATTCTCAGCACGACGCCCCCTATTCCCGAGAATTGTCAATGGGCCATGTTTCTTCGCAACCACGATGAGCTGACGCTCGAAATGGTTACCGATGAAGAACGGGATTATATGAATCGTGTTTACGGACACGATCCGAAAATGCGGATCAATTTCGGTATTCGACGGCGGCTGTCACCGCTCCTCGCAAATAACCGCCGCAAAATCGAGCTCATGAATATCATTCTGTTCTCCTTCCCCGGCACACCGGTCATTTACTATGGGGATGAAATAGGCATGGGTGACAATTTCTATCTCGGCGACCGGAATGGCGTCCGGACTCCCATGCAATGGAGCGCGGGAAAAAATGCCGGATTTTCGAATGCCAATCCGCAGAAGCTCTATTTCCCGACAATTATCGATCCACAGTATCACTACGAAGCTGTCAATGTTGAGGTCCAGGAAGAAAATCTCTCATCGATGCTCTGGTGGATGCGCCGGGTTATTTCCATGCGTAAACAATTCAAATGTTTCAGCAGAGGAAATGTTAAATTTTATCATTCCAACAATTCCAAGGTAATCTGTTTTTCCCGTACCTATAAAGACGAGACTATTCTTGTTACCGCAAATATCTCTCGTTTTACCCAGGTAGCAACCCTCGAGCTTCCGGGACTGGCGGGTAGAATTCCCGAAGAAGTTTTCAGCAGGAACACATTTCCACAAATCCGGAAAACCCCCTATGTCCTGGCCCATGGTCCCTACGGCCATTACTGGCTTCTTCTCAAAAAGAAACCGCGAAACGGGAAACTGAAAAAGACGCCGATCCTGAAAGTGGCCAGAGACTGGACCGGCATATTCAGAGGTAAGAATTTCACTACTCTCGAAACGCAGATACTCCCGGCGTACCTCCACGGCTGCCGCTGGTTTGGAGGAAAGGCAAAAATTATTCGACGGATCTCAATCCTGGATAACATCCGTATCGGCCATGCCTGTCTGCTGATTATCTCGATTAAATATAAAGAAGGTCCTGATGAATGGTATTGTCTTCCTCTGGCCTTTGCAGAAAACGAAAAAGCATTGACGCTGAAAACAAACTATCCGGCCGCGGTGGTTGCTAATCTGCAGGTCGACCGCACGGGGGGCATTCTTTTTGATGCACTCTTTGATGCCGAAATACAAAACAATCTTCTCAAAACGATCACCGAAAAACAACGATTTAAAGGATCATACGGCGCCCTTACCGGGTTTCAGAGCAAAAACCTGAAAACGCTGATAAGAAAATCCGACGCGCTGACATCCCGACTCTTTGCTGCCGAACAGAGCAATACCTCCATTAAATTCGGTACAGGCCTTTTCATGAAAATTTACCGGAAAGTGGAGCAGGAAGAAAATCCCGAACTGGAAATGGTCCAGTTTATTTCAAATAAAACCGGATATGCAAACCTTCCCTCCTTTGCCGGTGCAGTCGAATATCGTCAAAAAAATACCGAAAAAATAACAATCGGACTGCTTCAGGAATTTGTCGACAACCGGGGCGATGCATGGAGTTACACGCTGGATATCCTCTCCGAATTTTTTGATCATATCCTTGCCGAGAAACCCGATTTCCCCAACGAAACAATTCCTGCCGTAATTACGAGTAAAGCATTCGAACTCCCCTCTTCGATGGAGAACCTTTTCAGTGCGGGATATGCTGAAATGGTCAACCTTCTGGGAAAACGCACTGCGGAACTCCATCTGGCGCTTGGTTCTTCAACCGAAATCCCGGGTTTTATCCCTGAAAATTTTTCGGTGTTATACCAGCGTTCCATATATCAATCTATGCAAAGTCTCTGCCGGCGGAACATGCAGCTTTTAAAGAAAACCTCCTCCCATCTGGAAAAACCTCTTCGCACCGAAGCTGAAACGCTCCTCACCTGGGAAAAGAAGATACTTGGAGTCATGCGTGCAATCACGTATAAAAAGATCGATGCACAAAAAATCAGAATTCATGGTGATCTTCACCTGGGCCAAGTGCTTTATACAGGAAAAGATTTTATTTTCATGGATTTCGAAGGTGAACCGGCCCGTCCGTTGAGTGAAAGAAAGCTCTTATACTCTGCGCTCAGGGATGTTGCCGGGATGGTGCGTTCGTTTCATTACGCCGGCCATGCGGCCATTCTGAGAAACACTCATTTATCGGAAGAAATGAAAGACCTCCTTATACAATGGATTAAGTCGTGGTATCGATGCGTATCGGGAATATTTCTTTCGTCCTATTTCAGGACCATGGATAAATCTGCGATCGTTCCGCAGAATATCGAGCAGCGCACACTGTTACTCAAAGCGTTTCTTTTAGAGAAAGCTGTTTATGAACTCGGTTACGAATTAAATAGCCGTCCACAGTGGGTAACAATTCCCATTAAGGGAATTAACGAATTGTTGCTAAGCGAATAATATGGTTTCATCATTTATTTTGGTCAGTGGCGCTATTGTTTACAGGATAATGATCACTGCTCTGAATGTACCATAAGTTGTTGTACACCACTTAATGAAGGAGCATACTACTTTATGCCTACAAAGAAGAAAAAGAAGAAAGATGAAAAGCAAATCACAAAAAAGCAACCAAAGGAAGACATTCTTTTTTCCGACTTTGACACCCATCTTTTCAAGGAAGGGAACCATTTCCGCCTGTACGAAAAGCTAGGCGCACACATAACCGAAAAGGATGGTGTAAAGGGTACCCACTTTGCCCTGTGGGCCCCCAACGCTCAGCAAGTATCGGTTATCGGAGATTTCAACGGATGGGAACCTCAGAAAAACCCTCTCTATGGACGGTGGGATGAGTCGGGTATATGGGAAAATTTTGTTCCCGGTGTCGATCAGGGTTCACTCTATAAATTTCATGTCGTCTCCCACCACAACAATTACCGGGTCGACAAAGGCGATCCCTTTGCTTTTTACTGGGAAGCCCCCCCGAAAACGGCGTCGGTAGTATGGGACCTTGCCTATCAATGGAACGATTCGGAATGGATGGATAAACGAAAAAATGCCAACAATCTCGAATCACCTATGGCTATCTACGAAGTTCACCTGGGCTCCTGGCAACGGAAAGTCGAGGAAGACAACCGGTTTCTTACGGCAAAGGAAATAGCCGTCAGTCTGGTAAACTATGTCAAGGAATGTGGTTTTACCCATGTGGAGTTTCTTCCGATTATGGAGCATCCCTTTTCCGGCTCCTGGGGATATCAGACAACAGGATATTTTGCACCGACCAGCCGTTTCGGGACCCCTCAGGACCTGATGTTTCTTATCGACACATTTCACCAGAATGGAATCGGTGTCATCCTGGACTGGGTTCCCTCCCATTTCCCTTCCGACGAACACGGCCTTGCCTATTTTGACGGCACTCATCTGTTCGAGCATGCCGATCCCCGGCAGGGATTTCATCCCGACTGGCAAACCTATATTTTTAATTTCTGCAGAAATGAAGTGCGTGAGTTTCTTATCAGCAGCGCTCTGTTCTGGCTCGAAAAGTATCATGTCGACGGTCTCCGGGTAGACGCCGTGGCTTCAATGCTCTACCTTGATTATTCACGCAAGGACGGCGAATGGGTGCCCAACAAATTTGGGGGAAGAGAGAATATCGAGGCAATCGAATTCCTTCACCAGCTCAACGAAACCGCCTACAGCCATTTCCCCGGAATCCAGATGATGGCCGAAGAGTCGACCGCTTGGCCGGCAGTCTCACGGCCGGTCTATGCGGGCGGACTCGGATTCGGAGTGAAATGGAACATGGGATGGATGCACGATACACTCGAATATTTCGCCAAAGATCCGATTTTCCGGAAATATCACCACAACGATCTTACGTTCAGTCTGCTCTATGTATTTACCGAAAACTTTGTCCTTCCAATCTCCCATGATGAAGTTGTCCACGGCAAAGGGTCATTGCTCAACAAAATGCCCGGTGATGACTGGCAGAAATTCGCCAATCTTCGTCTCCTTTTAGGATATATGTGGATGCATCCGGGTAAAAAGCTTCTTTTCATGGGCAGTGAAATCGGTCAGAGGAATGAATGGAACCACGACGCCAGTATCGACTGGCACCTTCTGAACTACCCACAGCATAATGGAATCAAACAGTGGTTGACCGATTGTAACACCTTGTATAAATCATCGCCGGCACTTTATAAATACGACTTTTCTCCCGAGGGATTCGAGTGGGTCGACTGCTCCGATTTCGAGCAAAGCATCATCATTTTCCTTCGCAAAGAAGACAATATCCGCAATCACATGCTGGTTGCCTGTAATTTCACTCCAACCCCCCGTCATGATTACCGTATTGGCGTGCCAACCGACGGTGACTGGGTTGAAATGCTTAACAGTGATGCCGAGCTTTACGGCGGGAGCGGAATAGGCAATATGGGAAAAGCTTCGAGTACTCCTGTTCCCTGGCATGGGCAGTATAATTCCATATCGATCACCTTGCCTCCCCTTTCTATCGTAGTATTCAAGCCTGAATCGGGGTGGGGCCAGAATAAGATATGAAACAGATCGATAAATAAAATATCCGTTAACAATTGCATTCATTTTGTGTTACGGATTATTTTGCCCGATAGTTTATAAGTATAATAGTTATGAAAAGGAATAACGGAAAGTATTAACCACCTTTATTCAGGAGGAACCGGATTATGGATGAAGCTGCAAAGAGAAAGATTGAGGAGCGTGCGTACGAGCTTTTTATTGGACGGGGAGGTACGCATGGGTATGCAATGAAAGACTGGTTGAAGGCCGAACGGGAAGTTTTGGGTAAACAACAGACTGTTGTTCCCGAAGTAAAAAAGAAGGCCAAGAAAACCGCCAAAAAGAAAACGAAAAAAGCCCCTGCCAAGAAAAAAACAGCAAAGAAAAAAGCCTGATCATGCAAATGAAAAGAGGCAGTGGAGTTCTGCTCCATATAACATCGCTTCCCGGCCCCTACGGTATCGGAGATCTGGGGCCGGAAGCATTTCGTTTTGTGGACACACTCGCCGATGCACATCAGCGTTACTGGCAGATACTCCCTGTCAATCCCACAAACCCGGCCACCAATAATTCCCCCTATTTCAGTTCATCCGCACTGGCCGGTAACCCGCTTTTGGTGAGTCCCGATTTTCTTGTTCGTGACGGTCTCATTACCCGGAGCGAAGCCGACAATGTAAAAATGCCCGAATCGAGTGATGTTGATTTTGAAAAGATAATTCCCCGAAAAGAGGCATTGCTCGACAGTGCATTCAAGCGTTTTTTAAAATGCGATACAAACCGGGTCTCGTTCGAAAAGTTCTGCAACGAACAGCAGCATTGGCTCGATGATTTTTCGGCGTTCAAAGTTATCAAGACACTCCAGCATGAAAAGGAGTGGTCCCTCTGGCCGCCCGACCTTCGTGACCACACACCGGAGCATGTTACAACGGTTGAAGCAGATCATGCAATCGAATTCCGGAAACAGAAATTTTACCAGTATCTCTTTTACCGGCAATGGCACGAATTGAAATCCTACTGCAATAAAAAGGGAATAAAAATTTTCGGTGACATGCCGATTTATGTCGCCTATGACAGTGCCGATGTATGGAATAATCCCCACGTATTCAAACTGACCCGGGATAAAAAACTCAATGCAGTGTCGGGAGTGCCCCCGGATTATTTCAGCAAAACCGGTCAGTTGTGGAACACTCCTGTCTACAATTGGGAATATCTCGAAAAAACCGGATTTGCCTGGTGGCTCAAACGGCTGGAACATGCCTTTTCATTGTATGATATTCTTCGTATCGACCATTTCCGTGGCCTTGTACAGTACTGGGAAGTGTCGTCGGGAGAAAAAACGGCAATTAACGGCAAATGGGCCGATGTTCCGTCAGAAAAGTTTTTCGATACATTAGTTAACCGCTTTCCCGGGGTACCTATTGTTGCCGAAGACCTCGGAACCATTACCGATGACGTCAAAGAAATTATGCGGAAATACAACTTTCCGGGAATGAAAGTCCTCCTTTTTGCATTTGGCGAAGACGATCCGGATCATCCTTACTTACCGGAAAATTTTTCTGAAAACTGCATCGTCTATACCGGCACGCACGATAATTCGACTGTAATGGGATGGCTGACCGATACATCGCACAAGGAAGAAAAGAAACGGTTTTACCGCTACCTGGGTAAGGAGCCTGAAGGTCCTGAAGCGGTGTATGAAATGATCCGTTTGGCGATGGAATCGGTTGCCGGTGCAGCGATTATTCCCATGCAGGATATCCTCTGCCTCGATAATTCAGCCCGTATGAATACCCCCGCAGCATCCGACCACAGCTGGACTTGGCGTTTAACAACCCCTCAGGCCGACAGAAGCCATCTCGACCGCGTGGCCGAGATGACGGAGAAATATGGGAGAAAAGGCGAAAGTTAACGGTTGAAAGTCGGGAAACTATAAACAAGACGAGCCCGTAATCTCGTCGTGTCACCGTGTCTTCGCGTCGTCCTTCCCTTCCTCTTCCTCAGGCACAGCAATGCTCTCTACTCCCCAGATCTCTTTCGCATATTGGCGAATTGTTCTGTCGGAGGAGAATTTTCCCATGTTCGCCGAATTGATGATCGATATTTTATCCCATTGGGCTTTATCGAGATAGGTCTCGGTCATCCGTTTATGGCAATTCATGTATGACTCGAAATCGGCCATGACGAGAAAGGGATCACCGCCTTCGATAATCGAGTGGCAGAGCGGGTCGAAATGATGAGGATCTTCGGGCGAGAAAAAACCTTTATCGATCAAATCGAAAGCCTGTTTCAGCGGCTCACAGGTATCATAATAGAGCTGCGGGTTATATCCTCTGCCTTTAAGCATCTGCACTTCATCGGCTTTTAACCCGAATATGAACATATTGTCTTTTCCGACTTCTTCACGGATTTCAATATTGGCGCCATCCATGGTACCGATTGTCAGTGCACCATTGAGAGCGAATTTCATGTTGCCGGTCCCGGACGCTTCAGTACCGGCCATGGAGATCTGTTCCGAAATTTCCGCCGCCGGTATTATTTGCTCTGCGAGTGTAACCCGGTAATTGGAAATAAAATGCACCTGGAGATATTTGCGGGTTCTTCTGTCCCGATTGATTTTATAGGCAACTCTGTTGATAAGTTCGACAATCAGTTTTGCCATATAATATCCGGGAGCGGCTTTACCGGCAAAAATGACTGTCCTTGGAACGATACTTGCAATCTGACCGCTCCGTAGCCCTTCGTACAGGGCGATGCAGTGAAGAATATTGAGGAGCTGCCGTTTATACTCGTGGATCCGTTTGATATGGACATCAAAAATCATATGGGGATCCAGTGTTATCCCCTCCCACCGATAAAGAACATCGGCCAACCGTTCCTTGTTTTTCTGTTTGACATTCCGCCATTTTTCCTGGTATGAAGGATCATCGGCGTATTCATGTATCTTTTTTATCTGTGAGAAATCGTTTTTCCAATCACTTCCGATCGTATAGGATATCAGATCGGTAAGCAAGGGATTGCATTTATAAATCCACCGGCGGGGAGTGATACCATTGGTTTTATTGTTGAATTTATCGGGCCAGAATTCATAGAAATCTTTGAATATACCCTGCAGCATGAGTTGCGAATGGAGCGCGGCCACCCCGTTTATCGAATGACTTCCTACAATGGCAAGATGGGCCATGCGGATATGACGCTCAAAGCCTTCATCGATAATCGACATCCTCCGCATCCGACCGGTATCGTCGGGATATCGTTCGATAACGTTCTTCAGAAATTCATCATTGATTTCATAGATTATTTCCATATGCCGCGGCAGCATTTCAGTTATCATATTGACTGGCCACCGCTCGAGCGCTTCGGGCATAAGCGTGTGATTCGTATAGGCGAATACTTTTGTGATCATATTCCAGGCATCGCCCCACTCGACATGATACTCATCGACCAGAAGGCGCATAAGTTCGGGTATTGCCAGGGCAGGATGGGTTTCGTTAAGATGGATTGCCACTTTTTCGGGAAACAGCGAAAAATCATCCCCATTATCCTGCCTGAATCTTCGGATAATGTCCTGCAGGGATGCTGAAGTGAAAAAGTACTCCTGTTTCAGACGAAGTTCCTTGCCGGCAAGGGTGTTTTCGCTGGGATAAAGCACTTTTGAAATACTTTCACTCTCAATTTTTTCGTTGCAGGCTTTGATATAGTCCCCTTTATTGAATTCCTGCAGATCGAGTTCATTGCTCGAATAGGCAGACCAGAGCCGCAGGGTATTGACAGTATTGTTTTGAAAGCCCGAAACCGGTATATCATAGGGTATAGCAATTACATCGGCAGTATCGTTCCATTGGGCCGGTTCTCGCAGCGATGACTTGGGTACATGATCGGTTTTGCCGTAGAATTTAATACGAACCCGGTATTCGGGACGTTCGGTTTCCCAGGGATTAATAAGCTGCAGCCACTCCTCGGGAACTTCATGCTGACGAAAATTTTTAATCTGTTGCTTGAAAATGCCGTATTGATAGCGAATGCCGTAGCCTATGGCTGGAAGTTTAAGGGTGGCCATCGAATCCATAAAGCACGACGCCAGCCGTCCTAAACCGCCATTTCCCAATCCGGCATCATGTTCTTCATTGATAATCTGCTCGAAATTTATTCCCAGATCATGAAGCATCTGTTTGGTGGTTTCGAATATTTCCATATTCTGAGTATTACTTTCTAAAAAGCGTCCGGGAAGATATTCCAATGAAAGGTAGGCGATTCGCTTTGTATTTATCGTGTGATAATACCGCTGTGTCAGAATCCATTGTTCAAACAACCGCTCTCTGACCGCATAGGATAAACTGAGAAACTGATCATGGAGCGAGCAAACATTGGCGTCTTTACCAAGATTATAGGTTAAATTGCTAAAAAAGCTTTTTTTGAGATCGTCTTTGAGGTTACCCTTATATTTAACTTTCCAATCATAATTCTGAGGGATCATAGGGAATTTCCTTCCTTTGAAAATCGTTTGCCGGTGATTTTTTCACCGGTGGAACAAAAAATATATCACAAACATGATGGAATATGTCGTTTTCCATCAATTTTCACTAATTTTTCTCGCCGCCAATCCGGAATTTAAGCAAAAATCGTGACAAGTCGGTGAAATTTGGTATGAAAATTGCGGGTAAATGTTTATGCAAGTTTAAAACAGCCTGTTGGGAGGATTACATGATAGCGGAAATGAAAATATGGCGTGCCATTGAAATGCCTGAGGGTGATGGGGCGGTAGTCAAACGGCTCTTCCCTACCCCGGCAATGTCCCCGATCGATCCTTTTATCCTGCTGGATGAATTCTTTGTGGGGCCCGATGCGGGATTTCCCGATCACACTCACCGGGGTTTCGAAGCAATCACCTATATGCTCGAGGGTGGTTTTAATCACAAAGACAACCTGGGAAACAACAGTATGGCCACCGAGGGCGGCGCCCAGAGGTTCACCGCCGGTAAAGGTATCGTTCATTCGGAAATGCCGGGTAACTTCTCTGTAAACCATGGATTCCAGCTCTGGGTTAATCTCCCGAAAAAATCAAAACAGATCGCCCCCTCCTATCAACTGGTGAATGCCCGAGAAATCCCCGTTACTCATGAAAACGGCGTTTCGATTTCCACTCTGGCGGGTGATACCGGCCCCATTGAACTTCACACACCGGTACATTACAGGCATATCGCCATGGAGAAGAATGCTCATTATCATTTATCTATTCCGGAATCACACCGGGGGTTCTGTTACGTCTATCATAACAGCGCTGCATTCAATGGAACCGGAATCGATGCGGAGCAGGCGATCATGCTCTTCGACAGGACCATCGAGATCACCGCACTCGATAACGTAAAGCTGATCGCAATCACGGGAACACCCTGGAATGAACCAATTAAATTGAACGGCCCCTTTGTGGATTAGAAAAAAGGAGACGATGAGTAATGGAGCGCAAAATACACAAAAGCAAAGAAGACTGGCGAAAACAGTTAACCGAAAAGCAGTTCCGGATAACGCGGGAAAAGAAAACCGAACCGGCTTTTACCGGAGCCTATTATCATCACAACGCCCCGGGCATTTATAAGTGCGTTTGCTGTGGCGCGTCTCTTTTCGGTTCCGATACAAAATACGAATCCGGTAGCGGCTGGCCGAGCTTTTATGCCCCTTTGGATGAAAAAGGGGTTGATGAAAAAAGCGATCTGAGCTACGGCATGATTCGTACCGAAATTGTCTGCTCCCGTTGCGGGGCCCATCTGGGCCATGTATTCAACGACGGCCCGCAACCGACGGGGCGGAGGTACTGTATCAATTCGGCCGCACTCCACTTTGAACCAAAAGAAAAGGACGAGGGGGTGACGAAGGAGTGATGAATGAAAATTGAAGGTTTCAAATCGAAAAACAAGGATTCAGAGGCTGGCGACGAGGATCCGGCAACAAGACAAAGGGGAACATTATGAATATGATAAATTTTTACCCGATAAATATTTGCCTGCAAGCATCTTCCCACGCAATGCCGATAGAAAACAATTCAATACCGCTCATTGTTATAGAGGGCGATAGACCCGATATTGCCACCTTTTCATCACGTTCATCCGGCAATAACTATTTCATAACAACTTCGCTCGATGGAAAGGCGCGATGCAATTGCTATGGTCGGGTTTTTACCGGTACCGAAAATTATGTGAGTTACTCTTTGAATAATGATCCCGCGAGATATGAAACACTTTATTATGACAACACAATTATCATAACGGCCAATCCGGGAGTAACGGCCAAAAAACCTCCCGAATTGACAATTGAGGAAGAGCCGGTTGTTTCATACGACCGGTCCGGATCCCGGCTTACCATCGATCTTAAGGATGTGTCACCAAATGCAGATATTGAAATTATTACCGTTGACGGCGTAAGTGTACTGAATATCAAAAAAGCAAGCAAGCGCCTGAAACTGGACACCCACCCTTTCCTGTCGGGAACGTATATCGTCCGGATAACCAAAGAAAATATCGGTTTTGAAAATATGTTTTTTATCGGAGAGTGAGAAATAATACTGCCGGCCGCTTTTCCTGAATTGAGTATAAACAGAGCTGCACCGGCAGGGTCTGAGATGCTTTGAAAAGGAATTATATTAATAGAGAAATTCGAGCGGTGACTTAACGCTGTTCGAACTTTCTTCTATGCTGAAATATCCATCAAGCGCAACCTCATACCGGGGTTGTCCGGTGCACTCGTTGCTCTGATAGTCCATTTGAATCCCGAAACGAGCCGAATCGGAAATCATTTCCAGGGTATCCATCAACATGGGATCGTAAAACTTAGCCTTTACTTCCCATTCAAGAAGTCCCACGTTGCCTTTATACACAGTCGAATCATCATCTTCGATCTGCTCATAGGTTGGATAATAGCGGGTGAATCCGACGGGATCTGCCGCAATGTAGACCACCACCCCCTGATTAATCGGATAATCCGGATGAATCGCCCAGATCATATGTAGTGTATCGCCGACTTCATAGGTATCTCCGGGTTTCGGGCTGATAATACGCGCACGTTTGCAGGTATCTTCCACAACCGGCCAGGTAACTTCGATTGTAAACGACGTGCTGTCACTGCTCTGGCCGTCGGACGCCTCAATGGT